>NZ_JBSFNQ010000103.1:0-21375 GCF_053981115.1 Streptomyces sp. NPDC003691
GTCCGAGGCCCCGGACGCCTCGGTGATGCCGTGCAGGAAGCGGGACGCGCGGGAGCCCTCGGGTCCGCCGCCGCCGTGTCCCTGTCCTTACCCTTCTCCTTCTATCTCTCCCCGGCTGTCAGTCGCCGTTCATCGCGGCGGCCATCCGCAGATGCGGCGCCGCCTCCGCGGCCCGGCCCTGCCGCTCCAGGGTGCGCCCCAGCATCAGCCGGGCGTAGTACTCGGAAGGGTTCCGCTCCAGCACGGCACGGAGCTCCGTCTCGGCCGGTCCGAGCCGCGCGGAGTGGTAGTACGCCCGGGCGAGCAGCAGACGCGCCGCCAGCTGCTCCGGCACCTCCTCGACGAGTCCGCTCAGGATCCGTGCGGCCGTCATGTACTCCTTGCTGTCGAAGAACATCTGCGCGCGGTCCCAGCGGTCGGCGGGGGTGCCGAACTCGTAGTACGTCTCGCTCACGGGGTTTCCTTCCTCCGTCCTCGTCTCGGGCGGCTTCCGATGCCGCTGACCGGACCAACCCGGCCGGGCCGCGCAATATTCCACCGGCCCGTCCGGGACGGTCCCTGGTGCACCACTCAGGCATCCGGCCCCGTCCCCGAGGCGTGGGGGCTGCCCGGTACGCCCCCGCGGGAATAAATTGAGCGCCATGAGCAATCTCGATCGTCAGGCCGCCCCCTCCGTCTGCGGCGGTCGCGGTTTCGTCGTCGCCGAGCCGGTACGCGAACTCCTCAGCCCCCGTACCGTCCGGCTCGGCGAATCCACCGAGGTCCGCCGCCTGCTGCCCAATCTGGGCCGCCGGATGGTCGGCGCCTGGGCCTTCGTCGACCACTACGGCCCCGACGACATCGCCGACGAGCCCGGAATGCAGGTCCCGCCCCACCCCCATATGGGCCTCCAGACCGTGAGCTGGCTCCACCAGGGCGAAGTCCTGCACCGCGACAGCACCGGCAGCCTGGCCGTGATCCGCCCCCGCGAACTGGGACTGATGACCTCCGGCCGGGCGATCAGCCACTCCGAGGAGAGCCCCCGCTCCCACGCCCGCTATCTCCACGGCGCCCAGCTCTGGGTCGCCCTCCCCGACGCCCACCGCCATGTGGACCCCCACTTCGAACACCACCCCGAGCTGCCCACCGTGACCGCGCCGGGACTCTCCGCGACGGTCCTCCTCGGCACCCTGGACACCGCCACCTCCCCGGGCACCGCCTACACCCCCATCGTCGGCGCCGACCTCACCCTCACCCGCGGCACCGACCTCCGCCTCCCCCTCGACCGCGACTTCGAGTACGCGGTCCTCTCCATGTCCGGCGAAGCCCACGTCGACGGAGTCCCCGTCCTCCCCGGCTCCATGCTCTACCTCGGCTGCGGCCGCACCGAGCTCCCCCTGCGCGCCGAGTCCGACGCCACCCTGATGCTCCTCGGCGGCGAACCCTTCGAGGAGGAGTTGATCATGTTCTGGAACTGGATCGGCAGATCCCAGGAGGAGATCGTCCAGGCCCGCCGGGACTGGACGGAAGGCACCCGCTTCGGCGAGGTCAAGGGCTACGCCGGCGACCCGCTGCCTGCCCCGGAACTGCCACCGGGTCCGCTGAAGGCACGCGGCCGCGTGCGCTGAACCGGGCTTTTGCGCCGAGGGGTGCACGGGAACCCTGAGGCTGGCCTTGGCCCGCGCCGCCCGCGACTTTTCCGAAAGCCGGCGCGGCGACCCGCCCCCGCTGCTGCGGCCTCCGTGACGATGGCGCCCCTTCCGCACAACCTGGCAGAACACCGGGCCGTCTGACACCGCTACGGGCGTGCTCCGACGGTCACGGCTGGTCTGCTCAGCTGGTGTTGTCGGGCAGGTGCTGCTGGGTGGCGCGGCTGTCGAGGCGTACGTTTAGGCCGCTGGGGAAGGCGCTGTCGGCCCGGCGCCCGGTGGGAAGGCGAGTGGGTTCGAATCCGTCGCGCCGGGCGATGAGGTTACCGAGTCCGTGGCGGCTGACGGCATCGGGGCCTGCGAGGTGGTGGATGCCGGTCCGGTCGCCGTCGGCGAGTTCGAGGAGGGCGGCAGCGAGGTCGGTGACGTGGACGGGGCAGCGGATGTCGTCGGTGAACAAGACGCCGTCGGAAGTGCCGGTGGCGAGCCGGTGGACGAGGCGTTCGTGGGCGGAGCGTCCGTGCCCGATGATTAGCGAGGTACGGGTGACGGCAGCCTTCGGGTGGACCGCGAGGACTCCGGTCTCCGCAGCGGATTTGGCGGCCCCGCACGGGGTGAGGGGGTCGGGGAGGGCGGTTTCGTCGTAGTGAATGCGGGTGCCGGAGAAGACTGCGTCGCTGGACAGGTGGACCAGGCGGATTCCGTGGTTCGCGGCCGCCATGGCGAGGTGGACCGGCCCCAGCGTGGATACCCCCATGATCACGCCGAGCTCCGTCGTCCCCATGCCCGGCGCCGTGAGCAGGTGGCGGGCCCAGGAGATGGGGACCAGCCCGGCGCCCGCGCTCGTGATCACGAAGGCGAGCACGAGGGTACGGGCGAGCCGAGTCAGTCCAAGGGGCTGTTGCTCCCCGCTGGTCACGCCATGGGCCATGGCCGGCTCGTAGGGCGCCGAGGCAGGCGGAGCCGGAGTATTCGGCCTCAAATCGCCTGGTGCGACCGGCGGAACATCCTGTCCGGGCGGGGGCGGGTTCCTTCAACGCCCGGGCAGCATCGGCCTGATTGCCACCACCCTCCGCGGTGCTGCGTGCTGACCGCCGATGTCACTGGGCCCCCGTACGGTTCCGGTTGACCACTTGGCTGGGCGGTGACGGAAGGAAATAAGCTGTGGAGTGGACCGGGGACGTCCGGCTGGCGGCCGGGCCGGAGGACGCCTGGTATCTGGAGGCGGTGTTCACGCCAGGTACGCAGGTGGGGAAGGTGTGGAACGATCCGGCGACGCCTGTCGTGGTCACGAGGATTGAAGAAGTGGCCACTGTGCGCATACCCAGTGGCCGTCTGGTGGTGGATGCTCCGTGGCACGACGACGAGGTTCGGGAGTACGAGCTGGGACTGCCGGTGAGCCCGCCCCGGGAGCTGGCGGTGCGCATTCCACCGGGCACCTACCGGATGGAGATCGCGTGGACGGCCGGGCCGCACGAATTCTTCGGGGAGCACTACGACGGGGCCGACTGTGCTGCGGCCCGCCTGGTGATCAGTGACGACCCCGTGGCCGGATGGGAGAGAGGCCTGGGTGTCGACGACGACATCGACCGGTTCCAGCCGGAAGACATCCGGTTCTCCTCCGACGCCAATGTCGGGTGCTTCGCCGATGCCGCCGCGTGGACAGCCCTGTCCGCTCCGTTTCGCACGTTCGTCGACGGCGAGCCGGCCCCGCGGAACTCCGAACAACCGCCCGGCTGGTGCGAGCGAGTCACCGACGAGGCCCAGCAAGCCGATCTGGTCACGTTCCTGACGACATCGGGCGGTATTGTCTGGCTGGGCCGTACCATCACCGGGCGGCGTGGCCGCGATCACCGTCACCGAAGCCATGCCTCACGCGAGGCCATCAGGCCCGGCGCCCGCCGACGCGCCTCAAGAGGCTTGAGGGCTCGATCACAAGAAGCGCAGCCGGGCTCTGGTGCCAGACGTTCCCGGGCCGGGCACGCCGTCGGGATCTGTACCGCGGCTGTCCTGCCGGATGCACACCGTCGCAACAACACCTTGGAGCGGAGGTTCCTGTTCCGGGCCGGTGTCTCTGAGGTATCGGAACCGGGGACCTCGGGCCGTCCGACTTCTCAGGACTGCGGGGGTGCCAGCCACCGTTCTGCGCGGCCCTGCTTGTCGGGGTCTCCGGAGCGGCGGGCGTGCGCCAGCAGTCGGGCGCGCAGTGGTTCGGGCAGGCCGGCGACGTCCCGCTTCTGGCGCGGGCGGGTTTTCCGGCCCACCAGGTGCCGTACGGCCCCGGCGTCGTGCCGCTCCTCGGTCCGTGGGTCGGTCAGGGCGGCGAGCAGGTCGGCGATCGGCACTTTGCCGAGCAGTTCGCCGGGCACATCCTCGTGGAGGGGGTAGCCGGAGCAGCGCCCGCTGCCGGAGCCGTACCAGTCGAGCAGGGCCAGCACCCGCTCCAGTGGGTCGGGGAGCGTCAGCTGCAGTCGGTCCGTGAGTTCCGTGAGCAGTTCGGGGGAGGGCATGCGGCCGGTGCGGGAGAGGTCGAGGATCCGGTCGGCGGTTCCCTCCAGGCCGGCGGGCATCGCGGCCAGCCAGGTGCGCTCCTCTTCGGCGTCTTCCTCCGCCCGTAGCCGGTCTGCCTCGGACTGCTGCAGGGGGCCGGGCATGCCGTGCCCGGCCAGCCAGGCCAGGAGCAAGCGGCCGTCGGCGAGGACGGCGTCACTCTCCCACTGCCCCCACCTCATGGTCGCCCCGTGGTGCAGGACGACGACTGCGAGCCGCCCACCGTCCTGGTCGAACACCTCGAAGCGGACGTCCCCGGGGCACATGCATGTGAACCCGGGCAGCGATTCCACGGCCATGGCCGTCCTGAGCCGGACCGACTCCGCCGGATCGGAGAGATCAACCCGGATCTCTCCGACCGCCCCGGACCCACTCACCGGGCTGACCCGAATCACGTGTGCTTGCTGCAGCACGCTGTCCAGCGCTGTCGACCTGTCCATGAGCCGATCCCTAAACCCTGACAGGACGCCCCCCTGCAAGGTGCATCCGGAACAGGCCCGGTCCGAGACCCGGCCGAGCATCCGTGTTAGAGGCTCGCCTCAGCCTCTGGGCCGGGCATCTCGGTAGGCTGCACGGGCGATCGCGACTACTCGGGGCGTGCGGCATCCTGCGGAGGAGAGGTGGACACGTGTCGGACGGTGAAGTGTGCGCGGTGGGCCGGCGGTCGTGATGCCCGTTCGGAACTCGGTCCTCCTGGGTGTGTTCCTCGCCGTGGCATCCCATCCCGAGATTCCCTTCACCGTTGTCGAACTGGCAGGCCGCGGCATCACCGCGGATGCGGCTGCGACTCGTTGGGTGCTGGAGGCCGGGAAGCCGTCCCTGGACGGCTCTGCTTTGGCTGACAAGCTCATCGGTCTCGGCGAGTGGGAAGACCAGCTCGCCGGCCTCTGGCAGGCCCATCGAAGCGGCGAGGTCGATGCAGCGGCGTTCGAGACCCGACTGGCGGAGATCGTGTCAGCCCTGGAAAAGTGGCCGCCGGTTCCTCAGGAGCCTGTGGACGACACCTCAGGCCGCCTGGGCGGGATGCAGAGTCCACATGCGGATGGGTGAGTCCGGGGCGAAGGCAGGCGGCGGGTGGCGCCCGGACGCTTTCCTGGCGCGGCGCGAGCGTTGTGGCGGCGGATGCAGCCGCGGCCGGCAGCGTTCAGCGCGTTGTGGCTGCGGCGACCGGCGCCGTTGGGCGCGAGCCCCGAAGGCCGCGGGCAGGCGCGGGAAGCCCTGTCGCTCCGAAGGATGACCGGCCGGAGCCGGTCAATCCGGTCCCGCTTCGCCCGGACCGGGGCGGATGCTGGATGATCGGGGATCCGGGACCGGCCCCAGGAGGCACCTCATCACCACCATCATCACGCATGAAGACCCGATCGGCCGGGGCCCCGCCAACTACATCGTCCACGCCGACCTGTCGGACCGGCAGGACGGCTGGCGCGAGCAGCTGTGGACCCGCCGACTGACCGAGGACACCTTCGAAGTGGCCTGTCTGCCGTTCTTCACCTACGGGATCTGCTACCGGGACGTGGTGACCCTCGACAGCGACCACCTGGTGGCCGGGATCGTGCGCAAGTCCGGCCACCAGACCCTCCGCGTCGCACTGACCGCGGACCACATCGACCGCGACCGGGTACACGAACTCCTCCACGGCACCGCCGCTGCCACCCGCCTGCCGCACGAGTGGCTTCAGCACACCTACCTCGCCGTAGACCTACCGCCCGGCACCGACACAACACCCTTCGCCGACGTACTCGAACCCCTCGCCGAAGCAGGCACCCTGCACTGGGAGATCGACTCCTGACCCCCAAAAGGGGCTGCTGCTCCCGGGCCGGGCGGATCGTGACAGGTTCCACCCGACCCTGGCGAGCCCGCCAGCGTCTTCCTCCGCCCGGTGATTCAGCGCCAAAGATCCGCGCCGCCCCGTCCGCTCGGGTCCATGGCCAAGAGGTCTTCGTGAAGCCCCGAGAGCGTACGACCGGTGGGACACCCGTCCTCGCCGGACTCCATCACCGCCCAGCCGACATCAACCCCGGGCACCTCCACGCCCCCGCCGCCGTCGAGCTCGTCCACGACGGCAAAGACCGCCTCGTAGGCAATCGCACGCACCAGACGCACCAAGTCGTCCCGGCCAGCCCCCGCATCCAGCAAACGCCGGGCTGCCGCCACCTGTTCCAGCGCTCCCGGATCGGCCCGCAGCCATCGATCGCGCCCCGCCGCAACGACCGAAGGGGAAGACTTTTGGACTCCGCTGTAGCCGGAGTTGACCTGGCCGTGGAGTACCCGGATCTAAAAGCGCCAGTTCCTGGCTGTGGCCAGCCCCGGGCTGACTGCGGAACCCCGGGTCTCCCGGCGCAGATCAGTGCCGTTCGAACACCAGGTCCCTCGGTCGTACGTGCTCGCGAGGGCCCGCCGCCCGCAGCACTACGTCCAGTACCCGTGCCGGATCGGCGGCGTAGGCGTGGGAGAACCACGCCATGTTCGCTTCCACCACGGCCCAGCGGTGGCCGGGGCGGTACGGGTCGAGCAGCTGCCCGACGTCCACAACGACGGCGCTCGGCAACGTGTGCCCAACCTCGGCGACCAGCCGGTCGGTGAACTGCGTGATCTCCGCTGCGATCGCCCGCTCCGCCAGGTCCGTACCGAGCGGGCGGGGGTCGAGCCGGCCGAACACCGCGTACCGGCTCGCTGCAGCGATCCGGCCGTCCAGAAGGAACAGCCGGTACTCCGCGGCGAAGGTGACTACCTCGGACAGCAACACCGGCGTCACCGGGTCCAGGCCGGAGGGCAGCCGCGAGCCGTCGGCGTGGACGTCAGCGGGAAAGGACTTGTCACGGGGCGGCTTGACGAACGTCGGCCTGTCGAGTGCCCACACGTCGGCCACGGACGCCGCCCGAACCCGGCGGCCGGTGAACTTCTCCGGCAGTTCGGCGAGCCAATCGTCCGTGGGCTCCAGTAGCGCGAACCCGAGCCGGCCCGCCAGCCTGGCACCGGCGACCGGCCCGCCGTACCAGTACGCCGGGCCCACCAGGTCCGGTTCCTCAGCGACCCTGACCGACATCCCACGCCCCGCAGCCTCTACGGCCAGCAACTCCATCGTGGACGTCCGCCGCCCGGGCATGACCAGCACTGAAATCCCCTCCCACTCGCAAAGCCGCCACGCTAGCCCCGCTATACACACCAACGCAGCAGAGATTCCCTGCCACAGGCCCCAAGGTGCATATGGAGGAGTCGCACTTCAAGACCAGATGGCAATCGGCCACGCTCACAGGCCATGGCACCGCTTGTTCGCGGCTGCTGAATCAGTCACAAGCTGAGCAGCAGGAACACAGCGCCAGACCGCGGCCGCCGCTGACGCGGTCCGCCAGGCGCTGCCGTGCGAGGACTGCGGGCGCGGCCTGGCAGCCGGGCTGCGGTTGAAGCGGACATCCGCCGGGCGATCAAGGCTTACAAGCACGTGAACCCCACGATCACCCCGCCACTACGACCACCCCGGTTCTGGGATCCCGGCCAGACCGGAGTACAACTGCGCCATCCCCGATGATGGGTGACCCAGCGCTGTGTGACCGGGCAGTTCCCGACAGCCGACTGCCGACTGGCAGCGGGCGGAGGCGGCGGCAGGTGCGGCACTGCCCGAGGGCTACCGGATTATCGTCGACCGGTACGCCCCGGTCCGGCTCAACCACCATCTCTATTTGTACCGCCCGGGCCGGGAGTGGTGGAACCTGGAGAAGTGGATCGAGAGGGTGATCACCGCCTGGAACGATGCGGACTGGTCCGGGGACCGCTGGTACGACGACGAGGCCGGGGTCGACCCGCGACTGGTCCTGGGCAGCGACCCCCTCGTCTTCGGCGGGCCCGGCGGGCTGATCCCGCTGCTGGGCAGTGACCGGGGGGCCGTTCCGCCCGCGCTGCGCGCGCGGCTGCACGCCGCCTTCCACGACGCCTATGCGCGCCGCACACCGGGTATCGGCCTCGCCCCCGACGCCCTGGCCGCGCTGCACGCGGTGGCACAGGCCGGCCGGACGCAATTCGTGCTCTCGATGCATCCGCACGACGCACTCAGCGCGCTGATCGACCGCTTCGCACTGCGCCCGCACCTGGCGCGAGTGGACGGGCAGCAGGGCGCGGACGCGGGATACAAACGCGACCATCTGACGGCCCACCTGCGCGCCCTCGACCGCTCTCCCGACAACGCGCTGCTCATCGGCGACAGCGTGGACGACGCGCGCGCGGCGAAGGCGGTCGGTGTCCGTTGCGTCTACGCCAGCGGGCTGCACGCCCCCGACACCCTCCGCGCCGAGGGTGTCCCCGTCGTCCACACCCTGGAGGATGCCCTGGCCACCGCTCTCCCGCCCGCCTCATGACCGCCCCGGACACCACGCCCGATCCCCTCCCTGACACATCCTTGGGCCGAGTCCCGGAGTCCGCCGCCGACACCATGCCCGGCAGAGTGCCGGCCCGGACGGTACTGCGCGCACCCCACGTGCCGTGACTACTGTCGACCTCGCTGACCGGCCGACTACCTCACCAGCGCGCCCCGTGTCTCCGCCCGGCACCTGGTGGAGGACGCTGTCCGCCGGGCGCCGCCCGCGAGCGGGCCAGTGGGGCAGGCGCTCTACTGAGAACGTCAAGGCTCCCGTACACCGGAAGGGAGGAAACGTCTCACGACCCATGACGCCTGGAACTACCCCCCGGAGGCAGCTTTCACAGGGCCGCCCGACCGCCCCTGGACCCGGCCCGGACTGAACGACGAGCGCAGGCTTCGGTACCGGGGCCAGGGGCCCTGGGGTGGGGGTCAGGTGCAGCGGATGATGAGCGCGGTGGTGGCGGTGCAGGTGCAGGTGCGGGTGGCGGTGTCGTTGGCGGTGTCGGGGTCCTGCGGTGTGCTGGTGGTTCGGGTGGCGGTGGACTTGTAGGGGGTGCCCAGGGAGAGCAGGCCGACGGGGAGGCTGAAGGTCCGTGTCACGCTCGCACCGGGGGCGAGGTCGTTGATGGTGCAGGTGACGGAGCCGGTGGCGGTGGTGCAGCCGGTGCTGGTGAGCCTGATGCCGCCGGGGGTGAAGCTGGTGGTGATGGTGCCCGATGTGGCGGGCTGGGGGCCGTGGTTGGTGAGGGTGAGGGTGTATTCGATGCGGCCGGTGAGCCCGGGCCGGGGGGTGGCGGCGAGCTGGACCTGGAGGTCGGCGGCGGGGCGGGCGGGGGCGATGGCGAGGTAGCTGGGCGGTGCGTCGAGGGGGACGGTGCTGGTCAGGGCGCGGGTGGCGGTGTCGAACACGGAGATCGTGCGGCCGCCGGTGTTGGCCACCCAGGCGTGGCGGCCGTCGGCGGTGACGGCCGCGGCGCGGGCGTCGCTGCCCGTGGTCACGCTGGTGACGGGGGTGTGGGTGGCGGTGTCCAGGACGGTGACGGAGCCCTGGTCGCGTCCGGAGGGAACATAGGCGCGGGTGCCGTCGGGGGTGAAGGCCGCCGAGCGCGGGAACCCGCCGGTGGGAATGTTGCGCAGGACGGTGTTGGTGGCCTGGAGTCCACCGGCCGTGGTCTGGGTCGCGTAGACGAGGGTGCCGGCCGGGTTGATGTCGACGCCGTGGACGCCGTCGAAGGTGCGGATGGTGGTGGTCACCTGCTGGGTGGCGAGGTCGACAACCCTGAGCCACGGGCCGGAGCTGTCGCCGACGTAGGCACGGCGGCCGTCGGGGGTGACGGCGATGGACGAGGGCGAGCCGCCGACGGTAAAGCTGGTCGCGGTGTTGGTGGCCGTGTCGATCACCCCGACCTTCCCGGTGTACATCCCGGCGACGAAGACCCGGGACCCGTCCGGCGACAGCGCCAGGTCACCGGCCTCCACGCCGACCGGGATGGTGGCCACCACCGCACCGGTGACCGTGTCGACCGCGACGACCCGCTGGGTGTTGACGGTCGACACATAGGCCGTCGGATGGCGGGGGTCCGCCACCGCGGCCGGGGCGGCCTGGGCCCCGGTGGTGGACAGGCCGGTCAGGGAACCGCCAGCAGCAGCGCCCCGGGCCACGCGATGACGCTCCGGGCCGCCCTCCGGCGCCCGCTGATCCTGTTGTTCGTGAACACACGCACCGTGCGAACCTCTGCTCTCTCCCGTCGCCGGCTGTCCACTGCGACGGGAGACAACGACGGGCCCGTACGAATAAGGCCGCCCGGCACGCGCCACCCCCGCCCAGCGGAGTCACGGTGCGTGCGCGAGTGGTAGCAACAGGTCATAGGGTGATGGTCGGCCCTCCGGCCGGACAAGGGCGAAAACGGGCCAGCGCCCGCCTCAACCGCATCTCGGGCCCCAGGTCATCCGGGTCAGCCACGCACCCAGGGCGCATGGACACCGGGCACCCGGCACGCCCCCGGACAGCGGCGGGCCGGGCGTCTCAGGTCACAGATGCGGTTTGACCAGCTCGATGATCTGCCCCTTGGACATGGGCCCGGTGTAGGTGCCGACGATCTTGCCGGCCTTGAAGACGCGGAGTGCGGGGATGGCGGTGATGTTGTGCTTGGGCGGGGTGTTCGGGCTGCGGTCGATGTCGAGCCGGGCGACGGTCAGGCGTCCGGAGTACTCCTTGGCCACCTCTGCCAGGACCGGGTCGAGCGCCCTGCACGGTCCGGACCACTCCGCGCGGAAGACGGCCAGGACCGGCCCGGCGGCCTTGACCACCTTCGCCTCGAAGTCCGCGTCGGTGACATCGACGACTGTGCCGCTCAAGGAATCCACTCCTTCACGAAGGGCGGGACGGTCTTCTCCGTTCCGCGGGG
Source organism: Streptomyces sp. NPDC003691 (assembly GCF_053981115.1). NCBI lineage: Bacteria > Bacillati > Actinomycetota > Actinomycetes > Kitasatosporales > Streptomycetaceae > Streptomyces > Streptomyces sp. NPDC003691. The sequence continues at coordinate 10,941 of NZ_JBSFNQ010000103.1, forward strand.
TGTCGGGCGCTGTGGTGCTGCGGCCGTCGGTGGCCGGAGCGCGTCCCGGGGCTCGGGCCCGAGCCCCGGGGTGATGGGGCAGGGCGGGTGCGGGTCAGGGGGTGGTGAGGCCGAACCAGTATTCGAAGGTCACCAGCAGGCCGTTGAGGGTGTTGAGCGGGTTCAGGGTGCCGTGGGTGACGGTGAGTTCACCGTCGGCCGCGAGCTGGTCGGGGGTGGCCTGGGTGATGGCGAGGCTGTTGAGACCGGACCGGGTGATGCTGTAGATGGCGTCGGCCTCCACCGGGTTGGTCAGGCCGGGCGTGTACACGAGGACGCCGTTGCGCACCCGGACCGTGCAGTGGGTCGGGTCACCCGCGAGGCCACCGGTGACCCGGAAGCCCAGCATGAGGGAGTGGGCCGCGGCTTCGGGCCCGTTGAGACGGATGCCGAGGTAGTCGAAGACCATCTCCAGCGACATCGCCTCCAGCACCGGCTGGGTGATGATCTGCGGAGACGGCACGCCCGGCGGGGTGCCGTCGGCCGGGCGGGTGCGCAGTTCGTGCGCGGCGGCGAGGTAGAAGTTCCGCCAGGGCCCGCTTTCGGCCTGGTAGCCGAGCTGTTCCAGGACATCGGCCTCCAGAGCGCGGGCCTCCTGGTGCGCCGGGTCGGCGAAGACGGCGTGGGAGAGGAGTTCGGCGGCCCACCGGTAGTCGTCCACGCTCTTGGCGTTCTCGAACGCCTGCCGGGCCAGCTCCACCACCTTCGCCACCCCGCCGATCGCCTCGACGTAGCGGGCGCCCGCTTCCTCGGGCGGCAGCGGGTGCAGATGGGCCGCGTTCCCGTCGTACCAGCCCAAGTACCGCTGGTAGACGGCCTTCAGATCGTGATTGACCGTGCCGTAGTAGCCCCGGTTGAACCACTGCCCCGCCAGAGACTCCGGAACCTGGGCGTCGAGATCCTCGGCGATCTCCGTCATCGTCCGGCCCTGGTTCGCCAGCCGCAGCGCCTGATCGTGCAGGAACCGGTACAGGTCCGCCTGGCTGGTCAGGAACGACACGATCGCGTCCGGCGACTCCTCGGTGTTCCACCGCGGCCAGAAATGCGACGCGAAGAGCGTCGTCGACCGGCCCCCGTACCACTCCACCGACTCGTTCAGATACTGCGACCAGCTCTTCGCGTCCCGCACCTGGGCCCCGCGCAGGCTGTAGAGGTTGTGCAGTGTCGGCGTCGCGTTCTCGGCCATGCACAGCGCCTCGACATCGGGCAGATAGAAGTTCAGCTCCGCCGGCGCCTCCGTCCCCGGGGTGAGCTGGAACTCCAGATTCACCGGCCCGAACGCCACCACCCGGCCGGGCTGCGCGGCCTCGGAGGTCACCGTGTACGTCGGCGGCAGCAGACCCGCGGCCCCGGTGGACATGGTCTTGCCCAGACCCGCGTCCACCTGCCCCTTCTCGGACCGCTCCAGCAGCCCGCCGTACATGAACAGCGCCCGCCGCTGCATCGCGTTGCCCGCGTAGACGTTCTCGCTGACCGAGTGCTCCAGGAACCCCTCCGGCGCGATGATGTCGACCCCCTCGGGCAGCCCGCCGCCCTCGAACAGGCCCAGCACCCCGCCGTAGTGGTCGACATGGGAGTGGGTGAAGATCACCGCACGGATCGTCCGGCCCGCGCCCCGGTGCTCCCGGTACAGCGCCCAGGCGGCTGCCGCGCACTCCTCGCTGATCAGCGGGTCGACCACCACCACCTCCTGGGACACCCCGGTGGGGTCCTCCAGGAAGGAGATGTTCGACAGGTCCATCCCGCGCACCTGGTACACCGCATCCGCAACGACCTCGAACAGACCGGTCCTCATGTTCAGCAGCGCATTGCGCCACAGACTCGGATTGACCGTCTCCGGAGCCGGCCCGGTGAGAAACGTGTAGGGAGCCAGACTCCACGCGGGCAGGGGGCTGCCCTCCCGGTCCACGGCGAAGTCGGCGGGCAGCGCCGCGATCAGCCCGCGCGCGGCGAGCGCCGCCTCCGGGTCCTGCTCCTGCGGCGGAACGATCACCGCCGCGTTCAGATCTCTCGTCAACGACGTTGCGGGCTGTGGCTCCTGTGACGGCAGACCAGTCAACGAACTCTCCCTCCAGCACGCGGGGCACACCCCGGAGCGGAACGGCACGGACCCTGCGACCGTGCTCCCCGGAGTCGGGGACACCTCGCAAGATCACGGAATGTAGCGAGACGACTACTGAAGCATTCCAGCTTCCGGTGGGCCCGCAAGCACCAGAAATCGGCCAGCAGCCCGGGCGCCGCCGACCCGTCCCACGCGCGACGGCCGGGCCGCGTCCCGGCCCCCGGCTTCGGGGTATGAACCGGAGTACCGGCTCCGGTTCCTTGCCCGCCCGCTGGACAGTACGGGCCGACGAAGCCTGCAGAGCGGTCCGAAGCCCATTAACGGGCCCGGTGATTGCCGGTGTGAACGGCCTGCACACTCTCCTTCCGGAGGATGCGCCGCGGCGGGAGAGGACGTGGTCGGCGGCCGGAGCGGGGCGGGGTCACCATCCCGTCCACAGCAGATGGTTGAGGAGCAGCGCCAGCGCGGCCTGGGCCGCGAGCCACGCCCGGGGGCGGGAAAGGAACGCCCCTGCCGCAAGCAGCCATACGGCGAAGGGGAGCCAGATGCGTTCCGTCTCCGCCTTGCTCATGCCGGACAGGTCGGCGACCAGCAGGGCGAACAGGGCGGCGCCCACCAGCACCGCCAGGCGTACCGGATCCGTGCCGGGCGCTATTGCCGGACCTCCGGCACGGGATGCGGGTCCGCCCGGGCGGTCGGTGGGCGAGGGGCCGGGCCCGGTCGGGCCGGCGGCCGTTCCCGGGGAGGGCCGCGCCGCGGTGCCCGCCCGACCCCGTACGAACACCACCCCCGCTCTGCGCAGCGCCGCGGCCGTCGCCGGTCCGGTGATCAGGACGGTGCAGGCGAGGTTGGCCCAGACCCAGTATCCGTAGGGACGGATACCGCCCACCCCTTGGTGATAACGGGTGACCAGCAGGTGGTACGCCTCCCACCAGCCGAATCCGGCGACGGCGAACGCCCCGGGGACGACAGCGAGCCCCATGGCGAACGGCACCGGCAGCACCGGGTTCTCCCTGAGCCCCCGCCGTCCGAGGTACACCACCGCCGCGCCGATCACCGCGATGAGGACGAGGCCGTAGGAGAGGTAGCAGGCCAGCCCGAGCAGCAGCCCGGCCGCGCCGGCCGCCCCGGCGGACTGCCGGGTGACCGCCAGAGCGAGCAGGGCCACCGCCCATGCCGCGACCGCCGCGAAGTAGGCGTCGGCCGAAGTACCCGTCCACACGGCGGCCGGTGCCAGGACCACGAAGGGCGCGGCCCGCCGGGCGAGCCGCTCGCCCGCCAGGGCGCGCACGGTCACCAGCACGGCCACGCCCGCCGTCGCCCCCGCGGCGATGCACCACGCCCCCGCCCAGCCGCCGCCGCGCAGCCCGGCCCGGTCGAGGAGGACGAACGTGAGGGTGGCGGCGGGAGGGTGCCCGACGACATGGGCGGGCCAGGGGTCGGGGGAGTCGGCCAGGATGTGCGAGGCGAAGCCGCTCAGCGCGGCCGGAATGTCATGGAAGCGGTCGACGACCTGGAGGTACTCGTGGCGGGTGGTGAGCCGGGCGACGACGCCGCGCTGCCAGCCGTCGACCAGGGCGAGTGAGGAGATCCAGGCCAGCGCGGCGGCGAAGACCGCCGAGAGCAGGCCGCGCCAGGGCAGCCGAGCCGAGAGGAGCGGCCCGTACGCCACCACGGCGACGGCCACGAGTACGGCCGCGGGGGAGCCGGGGCCCAGATGCGGCCCCCAGACGGCCAGCAGCGGCGGCCAGCCGACGAAGAGCGTGCCGTCGGCCTCCTCGATGTGCCGGCCGGTCAGCACGGCGGTCACCACCAGCAGGGCGGCGACCCCGGTGGCGTACAGATCCCGGCGCGGCCCCGTAGCGGAACGGGTCGCACCGGCGGGGTACGGGATACGGGTACGGGTGGTCACCTGGGCACGCTAGGCCGGGAGGGTGGGAGCAGGGCGCCGTACGGGCCGGATGTCAGCGTTTCGTCATGAGTCGCACCCCCTTCGGCGGGGTCCCCCGACCCTAGGGTCGCACCATGCGAGACGATCCCCGGCTTCCCTCCTCGCCCCGTTTCTGGCACAGCCCGGTGCGCGGCCTCCGGTTCACCTCGGTGCTCGGCCTGGTGCTGCTCGCGGGTATGACGGTGCTGTTCGTGACGGGCCTGGTGTCGTACGCCGCGTACAACCCGGATCTGTCGCCGGTGAACGACCAGACGCCGGACAAGGGGCTCCTCGGCTTCTACCTCGTCGACTGGCCGACGGACCCGCACTGGCTGTACCGCTTCAGCCAGGGCGTGCACGTCACCCTCGGCATCACTCTGATCCCCGTCCTGCTGGCCAAGCTCTGGTCGGTGATCCCGCGGCTGTTCGCCCTGCCGCCGGTGCGCTCCCTCGCCCATGCCCTCGAACGCCTCTCCCTGCTGCTCCTGGTCGGCGGCGGACTGTTCGAGTTCATCACCGGGGTACTGAACATTCAGCTCGACTACGTCTTCCCCGGCTCCTTCTACACCCTCCACTTCTACGGCGCCTGGGTGTTCTTCGCCGCCTTCGCCGCCCATGTCGCGCTCAAGCTTCCCAAGGCGCTCCGCAATGTCCGGGGCGGACCGGCGGAGCACACCCCCGAGGACGTGCTCACATCCCCGAGCCCCGCGCCCCCGACCGTCTCCCGGCGCGGTGCCCTGTGGTTCACCGGGGGCGGCGCCCTGCTGCTCTTCCTGACCACGGTGGGGCGCAGCTTCGACGACCCGCTGCGGCACACCGCGCTGCTCGCCCCGCACGGCGGCGCCGACCCCGGCAGCGGACCCAACGGATTCCAGATCAACAAGACCGCCGCCTACGCGGGGATCGACCCGGCCGAGACCGGTGACGACGTCTGGCGGCTCGTCGTGACGGGCCGCACCGGTACCGTCCGGCTCGGCCGCGCCGACCTCGACCGGCTCGCCCTGCACAGCTCCGCGCTGCCCATCGCCTGTGTGGAGGGCTGGTCCACGTCGGACCAGTGGTGGCGCGGGGTACGGCTGCGCGACCTGGCCGCCCTGGTCGGGTATGCCGACGACCCGCCCGACGTCCTGGTGGAGTCCCTGCAACGGCGCGGCGCCTTCCGCCGGGCCGCGCTGCGGGCCAACCAGGTCGCCGACCCCCGTTCCCTGCTCGCCCTGTACGTCAACGGCGAGGCACTCTCACCGGACCACGGCTACCCGGCCCGGGTGATCGTGCCGGCCGCGCCCGGCGTGCTGAACACCAAGTGGGTGGCCCGGATGACGTTCGGTGACCTCTGATGCGACGGCCTGCGGCGCGATCCCGGGTGCCCTGGGCGGACGGAGCGGCGGGACGGATGCGCACCGTCCTCGGCAGCCCCCTGCAACTTCTCCTTCTCGGCTGCTCGTTCGCGGTGACCGCCTATGCGGGCGTGCGCCTGTTTGCCGGTGACTGGATGGGGGTGGCGCTGTGGCTGGTGGGCGCGGCGCTCCTGCACGACCTTGTTCTCCTGCCCCTGTACACGGCGGCGGACCGGGCCCTCGTACGGGGTCTTGACGCGGTGGGCCAACGGGAACGGGTGATGTACCTCCGGGTCCCCGCGGCCCTGTCCCTCCTGCTGTTGCTCGTGTGGTTCCCGCTGATCAGCGGGATGGTGGGCGATCCGCGCTACCGCTTGGCCACCGGGGTGCCCGCGGGCGGCTTCCTCGGCCGCTGGCTGGTGATGACAGTCGTGCTGTTCGGCGGCTCGGCGCTGCTGCTGGCGCTGCGGCTGCGGAGGGCGACGAAGCGGCGGCCTCCGGCGGTCCAGTGACCGGCCGTCTCCCACTCCCGGGCGCGGCGCAGCAGCGCGGGCGTGCCGAGGCGGGCCCAGAGGAAGGAGGTCCCGGCCGGACCGGCGCCGGAGTGCCGGACGAGCCGCACCCGCGTCCGTTCGTCGACGTCCGCCGCATCGGTCTCGGCGATGAGCAGGCCGCCGGAGCGCAGGAGCTCCCCCATCCGTACGAGGAGTGCGTCCGGGTCCCCGCCGATGCCGATGTTGCCGTCCATCAGCAGTGCCGTGTCCCAGTGCCCTTCGCCGGGCAGCGGATCGAAGACCGAACGGCGCAGTGCCCGGCCGCCGAGGCGCAGGGTGCGGGCGACAGCGGTCTCGTGGACGTCGATGCCGAGGGCGGTACGACCCCGTGCGGTGAGCTCCGCGATCAGCCGGCCGGGGCCGCAGCCCACATCGAGGACGGTGCCCTCGCAGCGGTCGAGCACGTCCCGGTCGACCGGGTCGGCCCGCCGGCACCAGCGCTCCACCTCCAGGGGCAGCAGCCACCCGTCGTCCCGGCGCAGGAACAGCGGCCCCTGTCCGGCGCACAGCGCCGCCGCATAGGGGTCGGCCCCGGCCCACTCGCCGCCCGGCCACAACGGGAGGGCTGTGTTCACCGGCCGTCCGCCGCCCCGCCGTCCGCCGCCCGGGCGCACCGGGCCAGCCGGGCCGCGAAGCGCCCGCCGGGGACCAGACCGGCGACCGCGTAGGCGTCGGCGGCGGTATCGACGTCCCGCAGCCGCGGCAGCTCCCGCACCCGTAGCCCCGCGGCGACCAGCCGCTCCCGCTGCACCGCCCCGGTCGCCGGGGACGACATCGGCACGCCCCGCAGCAGGGCCGGATCGGGATCGGCCAGGCCGAGTGCCCAGAAACCGCCGTCCTCGGCGGGGCCGAAGTACGCGTCGCAGCCGGCGAAGTCGACGGTGAGCAGTTCGGCGGTGACCTGCGGGGTGTCCATGCCGATGAGCAGGGTCGGCCCGGTGCAGTGCGCGAAGGCGCAGGCGAGGCGCTCGTCCAGCCCGCCCGCTCCCTGGGCGACGACGTCGAAGCCTGACGGCAGCCAGGAGCCGGGGGCGCCGTCGAGGACCAGCAGGCGCCGGGCCGCGGGGACGGACACCACGGTGGCCAGGGTGTCGGCGAGCGCCGCTTCGGCCAGGCCGGCGGCCTCGACGGTGGTGAAGGGCGGGGTGAGCCGGGTCTTGACCCGACCCGGCAGCGGCTCCTTGGCGATGACGACCACCGTGCTCATCGGCAGGCGCTCCCTCGGCGTGCGGGCGGCCCGTCGACGGGCCGGCTCACCGGGACGGAGCCGCCGGAGGGGTCAGTGCACGGACCGGGGGAGGGCGGGTGGGCCGAGGGGGGATCGGCCAGCACCCGGCTCATATCGCGGACCGCCTGCCAGGTGCCGCGCCAGGTGCCGGTTACCTTGGAGGCGCCGGCGCGCGGCAGGTACGGCACATCCCGTTCGGTGATCCGCCACCCCGCGTCGGACGCGCGCACGACCATCTCCAGCGGGTACCCGCTGCGCCGGTCGGCGAGCTCCAGGGCGAGCAGCGGCTCGCGGCGGGCGGCCCGCAGCGGACCGAGGTCGTGCAGGCGCAGCCCGGTGCGGCGCCGCAACAGCCGGGCGAGCGCGAGGTTTCCGGCGCGGGCGTGCACGGGCCAGGCGCCGCGGCCCCGCGGGCGCCGCCGGCCGAGTACCAGATCGGCCGCCCCGGAACGGATCTCGGCGACGAAGGGTGCCAGGAGCGAGGGATCGAGGGAGGCGTCGCTGTCGCAGAAACAGACGACGTCGGCGTCGGCGGCCGTCAGCCCGGCGTGGCAGGCGGCACCGAAACCGCGGCGCGGTTCGTACACGACCCTCGCCCCGAGTGAGCGGGCGAGCTGCGCCGAACCGTCGGTGGAGCCGTTGTCGACGACGATGGCACGCCAGCCGTCCGGGATGCGGGCGAGGACCCAGGGCAGCGCCTCGGCCTCGTTGAGACACGGCAGGACGACATCGACGGGGGGTGGTGAGGTCACGGCACTCACCCTACGAGTGCAAAACGCCCATTCGGGGCTTCTGGTCCTTACGAAACGAGGACGCCGGAGGAACCCGGGCGCGTGCGGGGCCGTCGGCCGGCGGACAGTGCAAGGCTGGAGCCGTGCAACAGCCGTACGAACTCCACGAGCCGGCGCTACCGGGGCCGGGTCACCGCTCGGAGCCGCCCGGACGCCCCTGCCCCCGCGCCCGGGTGCTGGTCGTCGACGACGATCCGACCGTCGCCGAGGTGGTCACCGGTTACCTGGACCGCGCGGGATACCGTGTGGACCGCGCCGGGGACGGCCCCGCGGCCCTCGTCCACGCCGCCGCGCACCGACCGGACCTCGTCGTCCTGGATCTGATGCTGCCGGGCATGGACGGCCTGGAAGTATGCCGCCGCCTGCGCGGCCACGGGTCCGTACCGGTCATCATGCTCACCGCCCGCGGCGACGAGGAAGACCGTGTTCTGGGCCTGGAGGTCGGGGCCGACGACTATGTCACCAAGCCTTTCAGCCCGCGGGAGCTGGTTCTGCGCGTCGACTCGGTCCTGCGCCGGTCGGGCCCCGGCCCGGGCGTCCGCCCCCTGGCCGCGGCCGGACTCGCGGTCGATCCGGTCGCCCGCCGGGCTACCAAGGACGGTGCGGAACTCGCCCTCACTCTGCGGGAGTTCGACCTGCTCGCCTTCTTCCTGGCCCATCCGAGGCACGCCTTCGGCCGGGAGGACCTGATGCGTGAGGTGTGGGGCTGGGACTTCGGGGACCTGTCCACCGTCACCGTCCACGTCCGCCGCCTGCGGGGGAAGGTCGAGGACGATCCGGGCCGGCCGCGGCTGATCCGGACCGTGTGGGGCGTGGGCTACCGCTTCGAACCGGACCCCCAGGACCCGGTGGGAAGGCCTTGACCGTGCGCGACACCCTCCTCATCGCCGCCTACGCCTTCGCCGGCGCTGCCTCTTCCGGCCTGGCCGGAGCCGGGGTGCTGCGGCTTCTCCGCCGCCGGTCACTCATCGTGTCCCTGACCGTGGTAGCGGCGGTCGGCGTGGTCGCGATGCTCTGCGGGACCCTGGCCGTGGCATGGGCGATGTTCCTCTCCCCGCACGACCTGACCGTGGTCACCACGGTCGTGGCCATGGCCGCCGTGGTGTCGCTGGTCACCGCTGTGCTGCTCGGCCGCCGGGTCGCCGCCGGCAGCCGCGCGCTGGCCGTCGCCGCACGCTCGTTCGGCGAGGGGGGAGCCTTCGCCGCGCCCGACGGCCCGGCGACCGCGGAACTGGACGCCCTCAGCCGTGAGCTGGCCGCCACCAGCACCCGCCTCGCCGAGTCCCGGGAGCGCGAGCGTGCGCTGGAAGCCTCCCGCCGCGAACTCGTCGCCTGGATCTCCCACGACCTGCGCACCCCGCTCGCCGGCCTGCGGGCCATGGCGGAGGCGCTGGAGGACGGCGTCGCCGCCGACCCCGAGCGCTACCTCACCCGGATCCTGACCGAGGTCGAACGCCTCGACAGCATGGTCGGCGACCTCTTCGAACTCTCCCGCATCCATGCCGGAACCCTGCCCCTGGCCCCTTCGCGTATCTCGCTGTACGACTTGGTCGACGACGCGCTCGCGGCTGCCGTCCCCCTCGCCCGGCAGCACGGCGTGATACTGGTGGGCGAGCGCGTCGAGCCCGTTCCCGTGGAAGTCGACGGCCGGGAGATGAGCCGGGTGCTCGGCAACCTCCTGGTCAACGCCATCCGGCGGACTCCGGCGGACGGCGCCGTCGCTGTCGCCGCCGTCCGTGTCCCCGGCGGCGAGGTCGTCCTGTCGGTCACCGACGGCTGCGGCGGGATCCGTACGGAAGACCTCCCGCGCGTCTTCGAAGCCGGCTGGCGCGGCACCGACGCCCGGACGCCCCCGGCGGGCGCGGGCCTGGGCCTCGCCATCGTGCGGGGCATCGTGGAAGCGCACCGGGGCCGAGCCCGGGTGCACAACATCCCCGGCGGCTGCCGCTTCGAGGTCGTCCTGCCAACAGCCCCCTGAGCCCCGGGGCGTACGGGCCGGTGCCTCCCGGGCCACGGGCGCGCTGCCCTGCCCCACCGAGGGGGGTGCATCCGCGAATCAGAGAGCGGCCCGGGCCCCCGTCGGCGGTGCGCCCCGAACCATGGTGAGGGCCCGGCCCGCGCCCCCGCTTCCGTCCCGGCCGCTCGGAACCGCCCCGCGTCAGTCGCCCCGCAGCCCGTCCACGGCGAACTCCCGCATCCCCGCCGAGAACCCGGTCCGCGGCAACCACCCCAGCTCCGCCCGCAGCCGGGAGGAGTCCGCCACGATGTGCCGTACGTCCCCGAGCCGGAACTCGCCGGTGACCACCGGCGCGGGCCCGCCGTGGGCGGCGGCCAGCGCCCGGGCCATCTCACCGACGCCGTGCGGTTCGCCGCTGCCGGTGTTGTACACCGTGAGCGCCCCCGGAGCGGAAGCCGCCTCCAGAGCAATGGCGTTGGCCGCAGCCACGTCCCGCACATGGACGAAGTCCCGTAGCTGCCCCCCGTCCTCGAACAC
>NZ_JBSFNQ010000104.1:0-21103 GCF_053981115.1 Streptomyces sp. NPDC003691
GATCACGGGTCAGTGCGCGGACCGCCTGGCCGCGGTCGAGCAGTTCGGCCACAAGCTCCGTCACGCTACCGGCACGGGCGCCCGAACCGGCACCGGCGGGGTACCGGCGGAGGCACCGGCACCGCCGCCGGTGCCGGGCGGGCAATCAGCCGGGTAGCCGGGCGAGCCGGGCGGGCCGGGCGGGCCGGGTTCAGCGGATGATCACGGTCCGCTGGGCCGAGAAGTCGCCCCACTTCCCGTCGGGCAGCTTGGCCCGGAGCTTGACGCTGTAGCGGGTGCCCGGCGGGTCCGTCACCGTCATGGTGTACGACGCGCGGCCTTCGGGCTGCTCCCCGCCCCAGACGATCGTCGTGGCGAGCTTCCCGTTGAGATACAGCTCGTGGCTCTTGATCTCGCCGCCCGCGTCCGGCGGCAGCCAGCTCAGCTCCACACTGCCCTTGCGGACGGCGACGTTCAGTCCGGTGGGGGCGGTGGGGGGTCCGCCGCCGGGGGCCGCGGGTGTCGTCAGGTCCACGGCATTGCTGTCCGGCGAGGAGTTCTCACCGGCGTCCCGGGCCCGGACGGTGAAGGTGTAGACCGTACCGGGGCGCAGGCTGGTGACCCGGGCCGTGGTCTCGGTGCCGGAGACGCTGTGGATCCGGGTGTCCTCCTGATAGACGTCGTACGCCGTCACCTTCAGGTTGTCGGTCGAGGCCCGCCAGTCGAGAGTGACCGCCCGACCGCCGTCGACCTTGCCGCGCAGCGCGGCGGGCGTGCTGGGGGCCTTCTTGTCGTCCGGGGTGGGGGCGGGGGTGGTGACCGTGACCGGCTGGGCGGCCAGGGAGAGATTTCCGGCGGCGTCGCGGGCGCGGACGGTGAAGTCGTACGCGGTCGACGGGGTGAGCCCCTCGACGTCGACCATGGTCCGGTCGCCCGCCACGGTCTTGACCTTGCGGCCCTTCTGGTAGATCTCGTAGCCCGTGACGGCCTTGTCGTCCTTGGCGGCGTGCCACATGACATGGACGGAGGTGGCACTGCCCGCCTGGGCGCTGAGATCGGTGGGGGTGGTGGGGGGACTCGTGTCCTTCTTCTCCCCGTCGCCGGAACAGCCGGCGAGCAGGAACAGGGCGGCGGCCGCGCCGAGCAGCGCGGTGCGGGTGGGGGGACGGTGCACGATCGGCCTCCGCTGGCGAAAGCGTCGAATGTCGGTGGGGGCGGTGTTCCGGGAGTGGGGGTGGGGGCGGGGGGTTACCCGGCGAGCGGCTAATGGTCCAGACCAGCCGGGCCGGTCCAATATCCCCGGCCCGGGGCCCGGCAAGCAAGCCCCCGAGCGTCCCCGGCGCTCCCCGCAACCGGGCGGATGCCGAGCGGAGTTGACCGGGCGCCGGGCAGGTCATCGTCTGCACCGCCCTGACGGCCCGTGCCTGCCGTGGCCCGACTCCGGGCGCTCCGGGGAAAAGTGACGAGCCGCACCCGGCCGGGCCCTGCGACGGCGCGTCTGCCGGGGACTGTTCCCCGGCCGTCCCCGGCCCGGTCGGAGGCTGGTCGCGCAGTTCCGTCCCCTACGCCTGGCCGCGTGGGAGGTGCCCCCAGCGCCCCTGGGTGGTCCGGCTTCGGCCCCCTCGGAACGGTCCCCGCTCCCCCGGCGGCACGGCGGCTTGCGGCCCGTGTCGCGGTGCTCCGCATCGGGTTCGGGGCGGCGGAGCGCAGTCCGCGGCGCACGGTCCCGGGCACAGCACGGGACCGTCGGGCCGGGCGCAGCCCGCCGTACGAGCGCCCGAGGCGCAACCCGGGGGATCCGGGGCCGGGGCCCGCCCGGAGCGGAGTCGGCCCCGGGCCCGCAACGCCCGCCGGAGCAACAGGGAACCCGGCCCACCCGTACAAGGCACCGGGCACAGCACGGGACCGTCGGGCCGGGCGCAGCCCGCCGTACGAGCGCCCGAGGCGTACCCCGGGGGATCCGGGCCCCGGGCCGCAACCCGGGAGCGGGGCCACCCGGAGCGGGGTCAGGCCCGCGAGCCCCCCGCAGGGGCATGGCGGCTGATGGGGATCACCATCGGGGTCCCGCTCACCGGGTCCTCCGCAATCCGGCACCGCAGGCCGAAGACCTCCGCCACCAGTTCTTCCGTCACCACGTCCGCCGGCCGCCCTTCGGCGACCAGGCGCCCGGACTTCAGGGCGATCACATGGTCGGCGTACCGGCATGCCTGGTTGAGGTCGTGCAGGACCATCACGACGGTCCTGCCCTCGGTCCGGTTGAGATCCGTGACCAGGTCGAGGACGTCGATCTGGTGTGCCAGGTCGAGATAGGTCGTGGGCTCGTCGAGCAGCAGCACCGGAGTCTCCTGGGCGACGGCCATCGCGATCCAGGCGCGCTGCCGCTGGCCGCCGGAGAGTTCGTCGACCGGGCGGTCCGCCAGCTCCGACATCCCGGTGGCGCGCAGCGCGTCGCGGACGGCGCGCTCGTCCGCCGGGGACCACTGGCGCCACCAGGTCTGGTGCGGCGAGCGGCCGCGGCCGACGAGGTCGACGACGGTCAGGCCCTCGGGGGCGACCGGGGTCTGCGGGAGGATGCCGAGGCTGCGGGCGAGTTCCCGGGTGGGGGTGGCGTGGACGGACCGCCCGTCGAGGGTGACCGTCCCGGCCCGGGGTGCCAGCAGCCGGGCCAGCGCCCGCAGCAGGGTGGACTTGCCGCAGGCGTTGGCGCCGACGATGGCGGTGATCCGGCCGGCCGGGAACGACACGTCGAGGCCGTCGACGACGACCCGGTCGTCGTACGCCAGCCGCAGGCCCTCGGCCCTGAGCCCCCGGGAGGGGCCCGGCCCGGTCGCGTCGGAGGCCCCGGGTGCGGCGGCCGCGGCCGGGCGCTCCGGCACGGTGACGGACTTGTCGGTCATGTCTTCAGCCTCCTGAACCCGCGCGGTTGGCACGGACGAGCAGCCACAGCAGTACCGGCGCGCCGAGCACTCCGGTGACGACGCCCACGGGCAGTTCGGTGTCGGGGACGAGCCTGCGGGCGATGAGATCGGATACGAGGACCATCAGGGCTCCCGCGAGGCCCGAGGCGACCAGCGGCGGCCAGGCGGTACGGGCGAGCCGCTGCGCGATCTGCGGGGCGGCCAGGGCGACGAAGGCGACCGGGCCCGCGGCGGCCGCGCCGAACGCGGCCAGGCCGACTCCGGTGAGCAGCGCGGTGATCCGGACCCCCTGGACCCGGATGCCGAGGCCGCGCGCCACGTCGTCGCCGAGCTGGAGGTCACGCAACTGGCGGCCGAGCAGCAGTGCCACGGGTCCCAGTACGGCCAGGGTCCACAGCAGCGGGGTGATCTGCGGCCAGTCGCGGCCGTTGAGGTTGCCGACCAGCCAGCCGAGCGCCGCCTGGGCGTCCTGCCGTGCTCCCCGGGCCAGCAGATAGTCGGTGACGCTGGTGCAGATCCACGCGACGCCGATACCGACGAGGATGATGCGGTAGCCGGTCGCGCCGCGCCGCCATGCCAGAAGGTAGACCACGGCGGCCGCGCCGAACGCGCCGAGCAGGCCGAGCAGCTGGGTGCTCAGGGAGCCACCGACACCGAGGACGATTCCCGCGACGACCGCCGCGCCCGCGCCCTGGGTGATGCCGAGCATGTCGGGGCTGGCGAGCGGATTGCGGGTGAGGGTCTGGAAGAGGGCCCCGGAGAGGCCGAAGGCGCAGCCCACGAGGAGACCGGCCAGTGCCCGGGGCAGCCGGAGTTCGCGGACGATGAGCTGGTTGCCCGGGTCGCCGGAGCCGAACAGGGCGCGGACGACGTCGCCGACGGCCATCGGCATGTCCCCGATGGTCATGCCCCAGCAGAAGACGGCGAAGACAGCGGCGGCGAGGCCCGTGGACACGGCCACGAGCCGGGGCCGCAGCACACCGGAGACGGGCGGGAGGGCGAGCCGGAACGGCAGCCGGTCGCCGCGGCGCCCGCCGTCGGCCTCGGCGGCCGGGCCGCCGCGGCCCGTGAGGAGGTCGGTCATGGGTTCACAGCTCCGCGAGTCGTCGGCGGCGGACCATCACGATGAACAGCGGGCCGCCGACGAAGGCGACGAGGATGCCCGCCTGGATCTCGGCGGGCCGGGCCAGCAGCCGCCCGGCCACGTCCGCGGCGAGCAGCAGTACCGGTGCGAGCAGCGCCGACAGGGGCAGCAGCCAGCGCTGGTCGGGGCCGATTCCGGCGTACTGGAGCAGGACGCGGGCGCTGTGGGGGACGACGAGTCCGACGAACACGACGGGTCCGACGACGGCCACCGCAGACCCGACGAGCAGGGTGACGGCGACCACGCCGAAGGCCCGGATCCGGCCGGTGCGGAGCCCGAGCGAGGTCGCGACGTCGTCGCCGAGGGCGAGGCTGTTGAGCGAGGGGGCGAGGGCGAACGCGACCAGTGCGCCAGCGACGAGGAACGGCAGCATCCGCAGCAGTACGTCGGCGGACTGGTTGGCCAGCGTTCCGGCGGACCAGAACCGGAAGCGGTCGAGCGCTTCTGGGGTGGTCAGCGCGACGGCGCTGGTCAGCGAGCCCAGCAGAGAGGTGACGGCGACCCCGGAGAGGGCCAGCTTGACCGGGGTGGAGCCGGAGCGGCCGAGCGCGCCCAGCACGTACACCAGCAGGCTGGCGCCGAGCGCTCCGGCGAAGGCGAACCAGATGTACGCGTACGCCGAGCCGATGCCGAGGACCCCGACCGCGACGACGATCGCGAACGCGGCGCCCGCGCTGACCCCGAGGAGTCCGGGGTCGGCGAGGGGGTTCCGGGTCAGGGCCTGCATCAGCGCCCCGGCGAGTCCGAGGGCCGCCCCGGCGGCGACACCGAGGGCGGTCCGCGGGACCCGGACGGACCAGATCGCGTTGGAGACCCGGTCGCTGGGCGGATCCCCCAGCAGGGTGCGCCAGACATCGGCCGGGGGCACCTGGAGGGCACCGTACAGCAGCGACACGGTGACCAGGGCGAGCAGCAGGGCGGCGGAGCCCGCCACCAGCAGCAGGCCCCGGCCGCGCCGCGCGGCACCGGTCGGGGCGGCCGCGGGTACGGCGGCGCCCGCGGCCGCGGTCTTCTCCGGGGGAACCGGAGTCACCGGATGCACCGGTCGTCTCCTCGGGGTCGTCGGGTCGGCGGTCGGGCGCCGGGGCGTGCCGCCGGGCACGGGCCGGCGGTCAGGAGGCGGGCTGCTGCACCGCGGTCTCCGGCTTGCCGTCCAGCGCGGCGGTCAGCTGCGGGGCGAGCCGCTCGACCACGTACGGCAGGCTGAGCACGGTGCCGAAGGACATGGCGTGGCCGTAGTCGCCGGACTCCTGGACATAGACCTCACGGCCCTCCTTGACGACCTTCAGACCGCCGTACGAGGGGTCCTTGCGCAGCTTGGCCGCGTCCTTGGTGACATCGCCGACCATCCAGACGATGGCGTCGTTGTCGAGGAGGTCGGTGCGCTCCTTGCTGATGCTCGCGCCGAACTGGCTGCCGATGACCTTGTCGAGACCGGCGGGCAGCTGGAAGCCGAGGCCGTTGAGCAGCCGGGAGCGGGGGTCCTGGGTGCCCCAGATGAACATGCCCTCGTACGGGGTGCCGATGACCGCGGTCTTCCCCTTGAACTCGGGCTTCGCCAGCGCGGCGATCTTCTTCTCGGTCTCGGCGACGGCCTTGGCCGCCTCGGCGGGGCGGCCCACCGCGGCGCCGATGCGCGTGGTCTGCTCCTGCCACGGCACGCCCCAGTCGTTGTACTTCTTGGGCTGGGCGACGACCGGCGCGAACTTCGACAGCGCCGTGTACTGCTCCTTGGTGAGGCTGCCGTAGACGGAGAGGATGAGGTCGGGCTTGAGCGCCGCGACCTTCTCGATCTGCGGTCCGGTGCCGGTGTTCTTGAGGGTGACGGGCAGTTCGGCGGTGCCCAGTTCGTCCTTGGCCCAAGGGCCGATGGTGCCCTTGTGCGCGGAGAGCCAGTCCATCGAGCCGACGGGGACCTTGCCGACGGCGAGCACCGCGTCCTGGTCCGTCAGACCGAGGGTGACGATCCGCTTGGGCTCGGACTTGATGGTCGTGCTGCCGTACTTGTGGTCGAGGGTGACGGGGAAGGCACCGGAGCCGCTCCCGGCGCCGGAGTCCTTCGCGGACGAGCCGCCGGAACCGCCGGAATCCCCGCCGCAGGCGGTGGCGGCGGTGACGAGCAGCAGGGTGGAAGCGACCGCGGCGGTGATCCGCGCGGTCCTCGGGGAGCGGGCCATGAGGGTTTCCTTCTGGTTCTGCGGGTTCTGCGGGGTTCTGCGGTACTGCGAGTACTGCGGTGGTGCGGGTACTGCGGGGTTCCGGTGTCCGCGGGGGGCGGACGGTTCGCCGTGGGCGGGTGCCGTGGTTGTCGGCGGGCTCGTGGGCGGGCTCGTGGGCGGTGGCGTTACGGCGCCGGGCGCGGGGCTACCGCTCGGTTTCCCGGTTGCGGGACCAGGCGTCCCACAGGGCGGCGTACGGTCCCCCCGCGGCGCGCAGTCCGTCGTGGGTGCCGGATTCGACGATCCGTCCGGCGTCCATGACGACGACGCGGTCGGCGGTCGCGGCCTGGGTCAGCCGGTGGGCCACGATCAGCGCCGTACGGCCTTCGACGGCGCGGAGCACCGCCTTCTCCAGGCCCCGTGCCCCGGCGCTGCCGGCCTCGGCGGTGGCCTCGTCGAGAACGACCACGGGCGGATCGGCGAGGATCAGCCGGGCGAGGGCCAGGGCCTGGACCCGGGCGCCGTCGACGCGGTGGCCGCTGTCGCCGACGACGGTCGCGAGGCCGTCGGGCAGCGATTCGGCCCAGGTGAGGGCGGAGACCCGGTCGAGGGCGTCCCTCAGTTCACCGTCGGTGGCGTCCGGGCGGGCCAGCCGGAGGTCGTCCGCGAGGGGGCCGGCGAAGACGTGCGTCTCCTGGGAGACCAGGGCGACGGTCCGGCGGAGGGTCCGGGCCGGCAGCTCGCCGAGGGGCGTGCCGCCGATGGTGACGCTGCCGGCCAGGGGCCGGTGGATGCCCGCGATCAGCTTGGCGAGGGTGGTCTTCCCGGCGCCGCTGGCACCGACGAGTGCCACGCGCTCACCGGGCCGGATCGTCAGGTCGACGCCGTGCAGGACGGGGTGGCCGTCGTCGTACGCGTGGTGGAGCCCCGTGACGGTGACGGACGCGTCCCGAGGGGCGGGCGGCACGGCGGCGGACGCCTTCGGCGGCGCGGACGGCGCGGTGGCGCGGGCGCCCGTGGCGGCGGGCCCGGCCGCCCGGCCGGCCGTGGTGCCGTTGCGGGCCGCGTCACCGTCCGGCGGGGGTTCGTCGGCGACCCCGACGATCCGGGCCAGGCCCGACGCCGCCGACTGCGCGTCGTCCAGGAGGATCAGCGCCGCGTTGATCGGCGTGAAGAGGCTGTGGAAGTAGAGCGCGGCGGCGGTCGCCGTACCGATGGACGCCGAGCCGTCGCGTACCAGGACGTATCCGGTCACCAGCACCGCCGCGAGGCCGATGAACTCGGCGATGTGCAGCCGGCCGTAGAAGTTGAGGACCAGGTCGACGCCCCGCATCGTCAGGCCGACCAGCGACCGGGAGCGCTCGGTGACCCGGGCGGTGTGCTCACGCTCCAGGCGGAAGGCGCGGACGGTGGCCGCACCGCGCACGGTGTCGAGCATCTGCTGCTGCTGGGCGCCGCCCGCGACGCGCTGCCGGGCGAAGAGGGGGGTGGCACGGCGGAGGTACCAGCGCGCGGTCAGCGCCTGGACGGGTACCGCGACCAGCGCGGCGAGCAGGAACCGCCAGTCGAGGACCGCCAGGGCGCCGAGGGTGAGGACGATAGCCAGAACGGAGCGGACGAATTCGGGCAGCGCCCGCCGTACGGCCTCGGCGACGACCGACACGTCCCCGGTGACCCGGGCGGTCAGATCACCCGATCCGGCCCGCTCGACGCGCTCCAGCGGCAGCCCGAGCGCGCGCTCGATGAAACGTTCCCGCAGCTGGGCGAGGACGGTCTCGCCGAGCCGTGCCACCAGTCCGAGCCCGGCGGCGGTCGCCAGGCCCTGGACGAGCGCGACGGCCATCAGCAGCAGCACGACCGCGGTCAGCGCGGAAGCCGGGCTGTTGCCCGCGGCGATATCGACGATCCGGCCGATCAGCGGCTGGGTGAGCAGCCCGACGGCGGTGGCGGCGATCAGTACGGCGACGCCCCCGGCGGCCAGCCGGCGGTGCGGGCGGACCAGCTCACGGACGGCGGCCCCGGTCCGGGCGGCCGTGGCGACGGGCAGCAGGTCCGGATTCACCGGGCCGTCGTGACCGTCGGCGCCGTCGGTGCCGCTGTGGCTGCTATGGCTGCTATGGCTGCTATGGCTGCTGTGATCGTCGCCGGGTGCGGGGTCCCCGGGAGATACCGGGGGTCCGGCCGGCGCCGGGGCCGTACGGTTCCCGTCGGGCGATCCGGTCATGAGAGCACCGCTTCCCGGTAGGCGAGGCTGGTCCGGACGAGGTCGGCGTGGGGCGCGGTCGCCGTCACCCGCCCCCGCTCCACCAGGACCACGGAATCGGCGGCCGCGAGCAGCGCCGGACTGCTGGTGACGACCACGGTGGTACGGCCGCGGCGCAGCTCCCGGACACCGCCCGCGATCCTGGTCTCGGTGACCGAGTCGACGGCGTTCACCGGGTCGTGGAGGACGAGGACCGGCGGATCGGCGGCAAGCGCGCGGGCCAGGGCGACGCGCTGGCGCTGGCCGCCGGAGAGGGAGCGGCCGCCTTCGGCGATCTCGGTGTCCGCGCCCCGGGGCAGCGTCCGGATCACCTCGTCCGCGGCGGACGCGGCCAGCGCGGGCCCGGTGTCCGTATCGGCGTGCGGTACGGCGGCGGCGACATTGGCGGCCAGGGTGCCCGCGAAGAGGTCCGCCTCGTGCGGGGCGACGAGCACGGCGGCGCGCAGGGCGCCGGGGTCGAGGTCCTGAAGGGGCACGCCGTCGAGTTCCGCGGAGCCGCTGTCGGGGTCACCGCGGCGGGCGAGCGCGGCGAGCAGTGCCTCCGCGTCGGCCGGATCGGTGGCGACGACCCCGGTGAACGCGCCGGGCGCCAGGTCGAGGTCGATGCCTTCGAGGCTGCCGTACGACAGTCCGCGGAGCCGGATCCCGCCCCGGGCGGGCTCGGCGGGCGGCCGCGCTCCGGGGGTGACGGCGCCGGGGGCGTCGAGCACCGAGGCGATCCGGGCAGCGGAGGCCCGGCCCTGGGCGAGTTCGGCGTTGACGTAGGAGAAGAGGGAGAGCGGTCCGATCAGGAAGAGCGCGAGCCCCGCGGCGGAGACCAACTCGCCGAGGGTGATGTCGCCGCGGACCGCGAGACGGCCGCCGACCAGGGCGACCAGGGCGATGAACACCCCGGTGAGGGCGAGGACCATACCGTTCTGGGCGGCCTGGGCCCGGGCCGCCGCGAGGGTCGCGGCGAGAGAGGCGCGGCTGGTCCGCCGGTAGCGGTCGACGGCGGCGGGTTCGGCGCCGATGCCCTTGAGCACCCTGAGCCCGGCGACGAGGTCGGCCGCGACTCCGGAGGCATGGGCGGCCCGCTCCTGCTCGGCCGCGCTGCGCCGCTCCAGCGGCTTGCTCAGCAGATGGCCGGCGGCCAGCAGCAGCGGAGTGCCGACGAGGACGACGAGACCGAGCAGTACGGAGATCCTCAGCAGCACGACCGCGCTGACGACCAGGCCGGTCACCGCCCAGAGGCCGAGGACCAGGGCCATCAGGGAGGCGCCGACGCGCTTGGCGTCCTCGGTGGCGATATTGGTCAGCTCGCCGGGCAGCCGGCCGGTGTCGGCACCGCCTTCGGGTGCGAGGACCCGGGCCGTGAGCCGGACCCGGAGGGTGTGCGCGGCGTTCTCGGCGGCGCGCTCACCGGCGCGGGCGCCGAACCGGAAGCCGAAGGAGAGCGCGGCGTAGACGGCGGCGAGGACGGCCAGGCCGATGAGCAGTCCGGTACCGTTGCCCTCGGCGACCCCACGGTCGATGACCACACCGATGAGGACGGGGACGAGGGCCTCCCCGGTCTGGTGGGCGGCTCCGACGGCCCCGGCGATGCCGAGATCGCGTTTCTGTCCGGAGACGGCCCGTGCCAGTACGGAGCCCCGCGACAGCCCTGTGACCCCCACCGCGTCCTCCGCCCGCCCGAGCCCTCGCCACCAAGCCCGTGACCATACGCCGGGCAGAATTACTTAGGTAAGGCTAGCCTACGCATTCCCGCTTTCGGTACGGAGGGGTGGCGGCGGTGGCCGATCCTGCGGGCGGTTCGCTGCACATACCACCCAACGGCTCGGCGCCCGGCGGCAGATGGCGTCCCGCGGGAGACCCCGGGCCCGGGCGGCGTCCTCGTCCGGGTGGACCGGCACCCCCGTGTCCGGCGCCGGCCCGGGGCGGCGCCTCCCGCAGGGCCGGACCGGCACCCCCGGAGTCCGGCACGCACCGGCCCTGCGGCCACCCGTGGGCCTCCGGGCAGCGCCCGGCACCCCGGTGGCGGGCCCGTGTCCGGACGCGCGTACCCCCGGGGGGGTGTCGCGCCGGGCGGGGCGGGTCCTGCGGATGCGCGGTCCGCTCCGGCACGGCCGGACGGGCGGTGCCCGGCGATGAGTTCCGCCCGGCCGGGCAGTCATCCCTGCATGGAATCGACCGCAGAGAACTCTCCGGAGAACAACCGCCCGGACCTCCGGCCCGCCGCCGCGGCCGTGGCCCGGCTGCTCGACGGGGTGGCCGACGGGCGGCTCGGAGAGCCGACGCCGTGCCCCGACTACACGGTGCGGGAGCTGCTCGGCCATCTCGCCGGTCTGGCGACGGCCTTCCGGGACGCCGGGCTCAAGGACCTGGGGCCGACGACGGACACCCCGCCGGACAACGCCCTGCCGGAGCTGGCGGACGACTGGCGGACGGCCCTGCCGGAGCGTCTCGGGCAACTGGGGGACGTATGGGACTCGGCGGAGGCGTGGGAGGGCATGACCCAGGCGGGGGGCGTCACCTTCCCTGCCGAGATCGCGGGGCAGGTGGCCCTGAACGAACTGGTCGTCCACGGCTGGGACCTCGCCCGCGCCACCGGCCAGCCCTACGATCCGCCCGAGGCGGGTCTCCGGGTCTCGTACGAGATGCTGGCGGCGACCGGCGACGACGACCCGATGCGCGGGACGATCTTCGGCCCGGTGGTCCCCGTCCCCGGGAGCGCGCCGCTGCTCGACCGGGTCATCGGCCTCAGCGGCCGCGACCCCGGCTGGACCCCGCAGCAGAGCACCTGACGCCCGGCGCCCCGGCGCTGCGGGCCCCGGTCCTCCGACCCGCGGGAACGGGACCGGCCCGGTCGTTCCGGGGACGCCCCGCCGACGAGCCCGGCGGCCCTGCCACCAGACCCCCGGCCCCGGGCCCGGTCCGGCGGGAAGCCGCGCACTTCGACGGGCGCCACCGGGCCTGCCGGGTCCGGCTCAGGCATCCTCCGTACGGCCCGCCAGCAGGGCCCTGGCCCGGAGGCGCAGGTGTTCGTCCTCGCGGACGCGGGTACGGGGCTCCGGGCCGGGGAGGAGTATGCGCCGGTCCCGTTCCGCCAGTTCCTCCAGGCGGTCGGCCTCCTCCGGGGTGAGGGCGTCGGGGCCCAGGGCCTCCAGGGCTTCGAGACAGGTCAGCGGATCCGTATCGTGCTCCGCGCAGTCGAGGACCAGCGCCGCCGCTCCGGCCGGGGCGGACCCCGCCGCCGCGAGCGCCAGCACCGCGGCGGGCACCTGCTCCGGGTCGTCCAGCAGGGCCGTGAGGTCCGGGACCAGCGGGCGGGCCGCCGGCCCGAGTTCGGCGACGGCCCGGGCGCAGTCGCGGACCGGGCCCGCGGCAGCCGCCCTGAGGACTCCGGCCAGGACGGTCAGCGGCTCCCCCGGGTCACCGGTCAGTCTCCAGAGGGCGACGGCCGCCGCGACCCGGTCGGCGAGGGAATCCGGCGAATCCGGGGAGCGTCCGGCCGCCGTGTCCCCGAGGACGCCCCGGATCCGCGGGGCGAGCGGGAGCGCGGCCCGGCCGAGAGCCGCCGTCTTCGCGAGGGCGGCCGCCCGGGGCAGCACGGGGTCCCGGTCCGCCCGGTCTCCCCGGGCCCGGGTGTCCGCTGCCGGACCGGCGGCGGGAACACGGGCCGTCCGGATACCCGTCGGAGCGCCGGAGGGCCGTCCCACGAGTCCCGTCACCGGCACCGGCCGCACCTGCGAACGGGCCGCCGCGCCGGATTCCGCTCCGGCCGCCGGGCCGCGATCCAGCCCGTCCGCCAGCGCTCCGACCAGCGGCGCGGTCTCACCCGTCAGGACGTACAGCGCGTCGGCAGCCGCGAACCGGTCGTGGATCGGGCCCGAGACCGCCGCCGGGCGCAGCAGCTCGGCCGTCTCCTCCCGCCGTTCGGGCGGGCACACGGCGGAGAGCGCGGCGGCGAAGTGTGCCGGGGAGCGCTCGCAGAGCACGGTCAGCTCCGGGAGGGCGGCGGAGGCGCGCGGCCCCCATGCCTCCAGCAGGGCGGTGAACCGCTCCGGGCCGGCCTCGCCCGGGTCCGCCGCCTCGGCAAGCGCGTCCAGCTCGATCCGGAGGGCGTTGAGCAGTTCGGGGTCGTACGGGAGGGAGCCGAGGGGCCACGGTTCCGGCCCGCCGGACCCGCCGAACCCGGCCGGCGAGGTGGTCGAGCCGCCGGAGAGCGGCGAACGCGCCCGCAGCCTGCGGGCGAGGAGCCCGGCCGCCCGGCCGGGGTCGAGCCGGGCCAGCACCTCCAGCGCCCGGCCGGCCGATTCACCGTCGTCGGCGACGAGCGCCGCGAGGCCGGGGGCGGCCGCCTCGGCGTGGCCGCCGAGCAGTTCCACCACCGGGAGGAGGGACTCCTTGGGCCCGAAGGAGGGGTCGAAGAGCAGGGGAACCACGGCGGGCGCCAGCCGGGCCGGGGCGCCGCGCGACACCAGGCACGCGTACTCCGCGGCCCACAGCGCCTCGGCCCGCGCCCCGGGCACGGGCAGCGCGAGCGCGGCCTCCACCAGGGCGCAGGCCGCCTCGCGGTCGGTCTCGGTGCCACGGGCCAGCAGGGTGCCGACGATATGGCGCAGCGGTTCGTCGCGGGACGGGTCGGATCCGCCCGGGACCAGCGGCCCGGCGGGCAGCAGCGACAGCAGGGCGTCCCGGTGCTCCGCCGTCCACGGCGCACCGGTCTCGGCGCAGATCATCAGGGCGACGAGCCGGGCTTCCGCGGGCTCGCCGTCCATCAGCGCCCCGGCCGCCGTCCGGGCCGCCGCGGCCGGGTCCAGCAGCGCAAGCGCGGCGAGCAGCTCCGCCCGTACGCCCGCGTCCTTCTCCTCGGCACGGCGGGCGGCCAGCGCGGCACGGGCCGCGGTGTCCCGGGCCCGGCCCGCGGCGCGCACCGCGGCACGGCGCACCCGGGCGTCGGCCGCGCCGGTGAGCGGGAGTATCAGGGGGAGTTGCTCGGCGACGGCGGCCCGGCAGACGCCCGGCTCGCCCGTGCCGGGCTCTTCGGTGCCCTCGGCGATCGCGCCGAGCAGAACGAGCAGTTCGGCGGGGCGCACACCGGCGGCGGCCAGCTTCGCGAGGAACGGCACGGCGGCGGCGCTCGCTCCGTAGACCGTGTCCTGGTGGACGATGGTGCCCCACAGCTCGTCGAGGGCCTCGGACGCCTGGTCGGCTCCTCCGGTCAGCGCCCGCAGCAGCGGAGGAACGTCTTCCGCCCCGCCGTAGGCATGTTCGAGATCGGCCCAGCTCACGGTGGACAGATCCACGAAAAGCCGTTCGAGTTCCATGGTGCCGAGCATCGCACGAGGGTCTGACACCGGGTCGGGACCCGCGGCGGAGCCGACCGGACCGCCGGTCGGCGGCCGGACGGCGGACGGACGGCGGACGGACGGGCCACCGGTGACGGGCCCCTACCGGCCGGGGTCCGTCACCCCCCCCGGCCGGGGGTGACGGCCGGGGGTGACGGCCCGCCGGCTATCCGGAGCGGGCGATCCGGGCCAGGCGGCGGGCCTCGTCACGCGTGGTGCGGGCAACGGCGTCCTCGTCCACGGTCACCAGATGCCCGTCCTCGACGACCGGCCGGCCGTCCACGAGGGAGAGGGCGACGGGGGCCGGGGCGCCCAGGACCAGCGCGGCCACCGGGTCGGCCATCGAGGAATGGGCGAGGGTGTCGAGCCGCCAGAGCACCAGATCGGCCAGCTTGCCCGGCTCCAGGGAGCCGGTCTCCCGGTGGCGCCCCAGTACCCGGGCCCCACCGTAGGTCCCCAGCCGCAGGGCCTGACGGGTGTTCAGCGCGGCCTCGCGGTGGGCGCCGAGACGGTTGATCAGCAGGGCGTTGCGGAGTTCGGTGCGGAGTTCACCGGATTCGTTGGAGGCGGTTCCGTCGACCCCGAGGCCGACGGGGATCCCGGCGGCGAGCATGTCGGGGACCCGGGCGATCCCGGCGGCGAGCCGGGCATTGGAGGAGGGACAGTGCGCGACACCGGTGCCGGTGCGGGCGAAGGCGGCGATGTCGGCGTCGTTCATATGGACGCAGTGGGCCATCCACACATCGCCACCGAGCCAGCCCGTATCGGCGAAGTAGTCGGTGGGCCCCATCCCGAACAACTCCTTGCAGAATCGTTCCTCCTCAAGGGTCTCCGAGCCGTGGGTATGCAGCCGTGCCCCCTTGCGCCGGGCGAGTCCGGCGGCCTGGCGCATCAGTTCGGTGGAGACGGAGAAGGGCGAGCAGGGCGCGACGGCGATCCGGGTCATCGAACCGGCCGACGGGTCGTGGTACCGGTCGATCGCCTCCTCCGTGGCGGCCAGCGCGCCGTCCAGGGTCTCCACCGCGAAATCGGGCGGCAGCCCGCCGTCCGAGGCGCCCCGGTCCATGGAACCGCGGGCCAGGGTGAAGCGGACGCCCAGTTCACGGGCGGCGCCGACGATCGCGCCGGTCAGATCACCGGCGCCGCGCGGATAGACGTAGTGGTGGTCCATGGCCGTGGTGACCCCGCCGAGGGCCATCATCGCCAGCGAACCCCGGGCCGCGGCGCGGACCATCGGTTCGTCGATCCGGGCCCAGGTGGGGTAGAGCGCGACCAGCCAGTTGAAGAGGTTGTGATCGGTGGCCAGCCCGCGGGTGAGCCACTGGTAGAAGTGGTGGTGGGTGTTGACCAGCCCGGGGGTGGCGAGACGGCCGGTGCCGTCGATCCGGCGGACCACCCCGGTGAGCCCTTCGGGCGCGGGTCCCGGGCCCACCGACTCGATACGGTTCGCGGCGACGACGAGATGGCCGTCGGGGTATTCGGTGTCGTACGCGTCGACCGTCGCGACGGCGCAGTTCTCGATGACGATACGGGAAACGGTCATACCTGCCTCGTCCTCCTGTTGCCGGGCCCGGCCGCCCGCCGGTCTCCGGTGTCCGCGGCCCGCCCCGGCGGGCGGTACGGACCGGCGGAGCGCGTACGGATTCGGTCAGAGGTTGGTCAGATCCGCCGGAATGGCGGCCTCCGCACCGTCCCGGAGCACGGTCGCCTCGATCAGGCCGTACGGCCGGTCGGCCGCGAAGTAGACCGCGCTCCTGCTGCCGTCGTTGATCGTGCCGTCGTTGGTGGTGGTGCCGTTGGTGGTGTTCGCCGGGCCGAAGGGTTCGAGGTCGACCGGGAAGTGATGGTTGTTGGGCAGTGAGAGCCGGATCTCGTCGATTCCGCTCCGGCCGCCGATCACCCGTGAGCCCATCTCGTACAGCGTCTGCTGCAAGGAGTAGGAGTAGGTCTCGGCGAAGGCCTCCAGCAACTGCCTCTTCGCCCGGGCGTACGACTTCTCCCAGTCCGGCATCGGCTGCCTCTCCGAGGTCCAGTCGTGGCGCCAGCGGGCCGAGACATCGGTGGCCAGGACGCGGTCGTACGTCTCCTCCAGGGTGGTGTACTCGTCCTTCACGTACCCCCGGAACTCCGAGTTCGTGGAGTTGAGCACGGACAGGTCCTTCAGTCCGGAGAGGATCTGCCAGGCGTCGCCGTCGTAGCCCACCTGGGCCAGCCGGATCTCCTGCCCCTTGCGGACGAACGAGTGCCGGGCCCGCCCGGCGCCCGGGGAGCGGGAGCGGGAGCCGGCGCCGGGGGTCGCGATGCGCTTCCAGGCGTACTCCTCGATCCGTATCCGGGCCCGGTGGATCGCGTCCTGCGAGGTCACGAAGTGGCGGGCCAGGTGGATGCCGAACTGCTCCGCGGAGTCGACGCCGTACTTCCCGGCGAACGCGTACACGGTGTTCTTGGCGGTGTCGGTCGGCAGGACCTTCGCGTTGGAGCCCGAGTAGTGGACCTCGTCCATATCGCCGCTCAGCGCGACGGAGACGCTGAGGTCCTTGATGTGGTGGGTGTCCCCGTCCCGGACGATCCGCACCACGCGGGTCTCCGCCTTGCCGTACTGGTTCTGGCCGAGAATCGTGGGCATCTTCCGCTAGCTCCCTCGGTATACGGAATAGCCGAACGGACTGAGCAGCAGCGGTACGTGGTAGTGCTCGCCCGCCGAGACGGCGAAGACGACCGCCACTTCGGGGAAGAACACCGGCCCCGGACCGCCGTCCGGGCGGGCGGCGGCGTCCTGTCGCACACCGGTCCGTCGCGCACCGGCCTGCCCGGTCTGCCCGGTCTGCCCGGCCAGGAAGTACTCCTCGGTCCCGAAGACGAGGCGGACCTGGCCGGTGCCCTCCGGCGGGGCCGGAAGGTCCGTGCAGCGCCCGTCGGCGCCGGTGGCCGAACCGCCCAGCTCCGTCCACGGGTCCCGGTCCGCGGACCGGGCCGACAGCCGGACGGGGACGCCCGCCGCGGGGCGGCCCGCGCCGGTGTCCAGGACATGGGTGGAGACCGACGCGGCGGTCTGCGTACTCATGGGCCTTCGTCTCCTCGGAGGTTCTCGGGCGCCCGGGCGGCCTTCGGCGGGTGCCGGCCGGAGGCAGCCCCTGTCATACGCCGGGGAACGAACCGGCGAGCCGGGTGAGCCGGATCCGGTTGATTCCGGCCAGCTCGGTCCTGACGATCTCGCGCTCCCGGTCCGGTGGGTTGCCGAGCCGGTCCCGGGCCGCGTCCCGGAGCTGCTCACCGGTTCGCCCGGTGGCGCAGACCAGAAAGACATGGCCGAACTTCTCCTGATAGGCGAGGTTCAGCTCCAGGAGTTCGGCTTTCAGGGCGTCCGACGCCCCCGACATACCGCGCTGTTCGCGCGCCGAGACGGGGTCGCCGGGGCGGGGACGGCCGATCGGCGGGTGTCCCGCCACGGCCTCGGCCAGGTCGTCCGCCGTCAGTTCCGCCGTGGCCGCGTCGCTGACGGCGAGCAGCCGTCCGACGGTCGGGTACGGGCGGCGGGCCAGCAGCTCGCTGCCCCAGGCCCCGCTGGCGCAGATCTCGCGGAGCGCGGCTCTCGCGCCCTCCTCCGGTGCGGAGTTGAAGCGGCCGAGGCCCGCGGGGGAATCGGCGGGAGAACCCGCGGGCCCTTCGGGGGGTCCGGCCGCTTCCCCGGCGTCCGGACGGCGCTGTGGACTCGATGTCACGGGTACCTCCGTGCACTTGCTCGCAGCATCGCTGGTCGGGCTGCGCACAGCTAACGCGCCCGGCGAGGGAACGTCAACACTTTGTTGAAAAGTTCGTCCGGGGCGCGCCCACCGGGGAGTACGGCGTATACGGGAGGTGTCAGCCGCCCTTCGGGGCGTTCTCCCGGTTGAGGTAGTTGTAGACGGTGAAGCGGCTGACCCCGAGCGCACCGGCGACGGTCTCCACACCGTGGCGTACCGCGAAGGCTCCGCGCGCCTCCAGATTCCGGACCACCCGCTGCTTCTCCCTGCGGTCGAGCCGGGACAGCGGCATCCCGTGGCTGCGCTCAAGCCCGGCCAGGATGCGGTCGAGGGATTCGGAGAGCTGCGGCAGTCTGACGGCGACCACCTCGCACCCCTCCCAGGCGAGCACCACATCGTCCGGTCCGGCCAGTTCGGGGCGGACCAGTTCGGCACCCATGGCGTCGGCCAGGGGCGCGACCGCCCGGGCCAGCGGATGATCGACGGGGGCGCCGCCCACGCCGCCGGGAGCATCGCCGGGCACCCCGCCCCCCGCCCCGCCGGTCACGCCGCCAGACGCACCGCCGGGCGTATCACCGGGCGTTCCGGCACCGGCGGCCACGGGCGGCCGGGCCTCCGGCGGGGGGCTCACCGCCCCTCCCCCGGCACCACGTTGACCTGAAGCGATATCCGGGTCGCCCCGGCCTCCAGGGAGCGGCGCAGCAGCGCGTCCACGGCGGCCAGTACCGATTCGGCCCGCCCCTCCGCGGTGTTGCCGAAGGGGCCGACGTCCACCGCGTCCAGCCCGGCGCCGAGGATCACCTCCCGGGCGACCACGGCGTGCCGGGGAGCCTCGTCGAGGTCGAAGGGTTCGGTCGTGAACTCCACCCTGAGCTGCTGCATTCCGCGTACTCCCCCGCTCCGCCGCACCTGTCCTGACATGTGACCCGGCCGGGCCCGTCCGCCGCGAGCCGACCCTAGCCGACCGGGACGGCGGCGGCGGACCGGCGACGCGCACCCCCTTGACAACCCCCGGACCTCACCAGCACGCTTCCATTGAGCAGAAAAACACTTCCACATTACGGAAATAGTGCGGAAGCAGTACGGCAGTAATGACCCCGGCGATACGGAAGGGGCGCGGCTCCCCATGGGCTGGACCGGCCACCGCTTCGATGTGAACCTGTCGATCCTCTTCACCGAACTCCCGCTTCTCGACCGCCCGGCGGCCGCCGCGGCCGCGGGCTTCACGGCCGTCGAACTCTGGTGGCCCTGGCCCGACGACCCGACCCCGCCGCAGACGGAGCTGGACGCCCTGAAGCACGCGCTGGAAGCGGCGGGCACCGAACTGGTGGGGCTGAACTTCTACGCCGGGCAGCTGCCGGGCCCCGACCGGGGCGCGCTCTCCGTGCCGGGCCGGGAGTCGGCGCGTTTCCGCGCCAATGTGGAGGTCGCGGCGGGTTTCGCCGCCTCCGTGGGCTGCCGGGCGCTCAATGCGCTCTACGGCAACCGGATCCCCGGCACCGGCCCCGCCGCCCAGGACGCCCTGGCCCTGGAGAATCTGGCCCTGGCCGCCCGGGCGGCCCACGATATCGGCGCGATCCTGCTGGTCGAGACCCTCAACCGCCCCGAGTCCCCGGACTATCCGCTGGTCACCGCCGCGGCGGCGGTGGAAGTCGCCGACAAGGTGAACGCCGCGACGAGCCTGGGGAACGCGAAGTTCCTGCTGGACGTCTACCACCTGTCGATGAACGGCGAGGACACCGGAGCGGCGATCGCCACCCACGCGGACCGCGTGGGCCATGTCCAGATCGCCGACAACCCGGGCCGCGGCGCCCCCGGCACGGGCTCGCTTCCCCTGGCGGACCTGCTGGCCCTGCTCACCGGCGCCGGATACGACGGGTGGGTCGGGCTGGAGTACAAGCCCGGCGACCTGCCGAGCGCGGCGAGCTTCGACTGGCTGCCCCGCGCGGCCCGCGCCGCGCGCTGAACCGGGTCGCGCCGGCCCCGGCGCCCCGAACCCGTGGCCGCACGCGCGCCCGCCCCCGTAGCCCGCATCGGCACCCGTACCACCGCCGCCCCGGCCGTACCCCCGACTCCCCGCCTCCCGCTCCCCCGGACGCATCGCCGTCCCGCTGCCAGAAAGGCACACCCTCATGAGCACACTGCCCTCGGTGGCCTGGATCGGTCTCGGCATCATGGGCTCTCCCATGTCCGAGAACCTGCTCAAGGCCGGATACCCGGTCACCGGCTTCACACTGGAGCAGGCCAAGCTGGACCGGCTGACGGCGGCGGGCGGCACCGCCGCCGCCTCCGTCGCCGAGGCCGTCCGGGACGCCGATGTCATCATCACCATGGTCCCGGCGTCCCCGCAGGTCGAGGCCGTCGCCTACGGCCCCGACGGCATCCTGGCCCATGCCCGCCCGGGCGCCCTGCTGATCGACATGTCGTCGATCACCCCCAGGACATCGGTCGAACTCGCCGGCGCGGCGAAGGAGAAGGGCCTGCGGGTGCTGGACGCGCCGGTCTCCGGCGGTGAGGCCGGCGCCGTCGAGGCGGTGCTGTCCATCATGGTCGGCGGCGACCAGGACGACTTCGACAGCGCGCTGCCGCTGTTCGAGGTGCTGGGGAAGACCGTCGTACGGTGCGGACCGCACGGCTCCGGGCAGACCGTGAAGGCCGCCAACCAGCTCGTGGTGGCCGTCAATATCCAGGCGTGCGCGGAGGCCGTGGTCTTCCTGGAGAAGTCGGGGGTCGATCTGACGGCCGCGCTGGATGTACTCGGCGGCGGGCTGGCCGGCTCCACCGTGCTGAGCCGCAAGAAGGACAACTTCATCGCCCGGGACTTCCGTCCCGGCTTCCGGATCGACCTCCACCACAAGGACATGGGCATCGTCACCGACGCGGCCCGTACGGTCGGCGCCGCGCTCCCGGTGGGCGCCGTGGTGGCCCAGCTGATCGCCTCGCTGAGCGCCCAGGGCGACGGCGGGCTCGACCATTCGGCCCTGCTGCGGTCCGTCGAACGCCTCTCCGGGCAGCCGGTCTGAGCCCCTCCCCGGCACCGGGCGGCCCCGCGCCGCCGGTCCGGCCCCCGATGTCCGGGCGGCGATGTCACCGACACCTGTCCAGTCGCGCCCAGGTGCCGTCGCCGCCCGGATCCCCTCTTCGCCCGATCCGTTCCGGACCCGCGCGACACGCAACACCCGTTCACACCGCTCCAACTACTTCTCACCCATGAACCCCGTCCGGGGCACGCACACCCAGGCCGTGCCCCGGACGGTTCGACCCGCCGTACGGACCCGAGGGGTGGATCCGTACGGCAGGGGCGGGACCGCGGCGCCGTACGACACCAGTGCGGTGGTGAAGGGCGGGTACCGGCACCCCCCGGCCTGAGGGGGGCACCGGTACCCTGCCCGGTCGCCCGGCCGCCGCGGTCCCTTCCACCACCCCCGCCCATCACGCGGATACGCCGGAGGGCCCGCACTCCATCGCGGAGTCCGGGAGCGATGCCCTGATGGCCGTCCTGATGGGGGAGCCGGTACGGGAGGGGGACCCCGCGGCGGAGAGCGCGGCGCGGGATATGGCGGTGCT
>NZ_JBSFNQ010000105.1:0-20955 GCF_053981115.1 Streptomyces sp. NPDC003691
GGCCTCGCCCTGCCCTGGCTCGTCCAGGACGGCGACGGACACCTCGGCTACCCGGTGATGGCGGTCGCCCTGGCACTGATCGGCTTCGGGCTCGACGCGCGCCGGGGACCCGGGGACGTTCTCCGTCCGGCCTCCCTGCCGGTCACGGGAAGTTCCGCTGCGGAAGGGAGGCGGGAGGGTCAGCGCTTCCAGACCGTCGCACGCCAGGTCGTCGCGTTTCCGGCGCCGTCGGTGCCGACGGCGAATCCGGCGACCAGCCCGGCGTCGTTGACCATGAACGCCGCGGCGTAGGGGCCGAGGGGCGTCGGCGGCAGCTGGACGACGGTGCCGTCGGGCTTCCACAGCAGGGCCTTGTCCAGCGCGGGGTTGCCGGCCGGCGGCCATGCGTATCCGACGGCCGTCCCCCGGTTGTTGACCCCCAGGACTTCGCCGGCCGCTTCCGCCGGGTTGGCGAGCACCGTCCGGGTGCCGTCCGCGTTCCAGCGGGCCGTGTCCCCGAACGGGTTGTCCTGCAGCGAGGCTCCCACGGCGGTGCCCGCCCGGTTGACGGCGTACCCGCGCCCGCGCCCGGCGTCGCGGACGGTGCCGTCGGCCGCCCAGACCAGGATCCGGTCGTACTCCGTGCTGCCGGCGGCCCGCCCGTGGCCGAGGATCACGCCGTTGTCGGTGATCCGGTTCGTCTTGGCCCCGGTGATCCCGGCCGGCAGGGGCAGCGCGGTCACGGCGCCCGCCTTGTTCCAGCGCACGGGGTGCGCCGGACCACCGGTGCCGTCGCGCTTCTCGGTCCATCCGATGGCCGTGCCCGCGTTGTTGACGCCCGTCGCGGTGCCGCTGTCGTCGCCGGGCAGTACGGGGAGGTCGGTCCGGCTGCCGTCGGACTGCCAGCGCAGCGGCCGGGAGCGGTTGTCCGCAACGGACGCGTCGCCGACGACGACACCGGAGTTGTTGACGGCCGCGGCGTTGCCGTGGCCGGACCCTGCGGGAAGTGCCAGCCGCAGCGGGGCGGCGCCCGGCGTCCAGCGGACGGGGTGCGAGTTGGCCGGGTCGTCGTAGGAGAGACCGGCCGCCCAGCCGCGCTCGCTCAGCGCGGTCGTACGGCTGAACTGCTCGCCGGGCAGCGGCGCCAGCGGGGTGTAGCCCGGGCGTCCGGCGTTCCACCGGATGCCGAGAGGACCGCTGGAGCCTTCCGCGTAGTACTCGCCGACGATCGTGCCGCTGCTGTTGAGCCCCCTGACGAAGCTGTGGAGGCCGCCCTGCGGGATCGGAAGCAGCTGTGCGGTCCGCGGCTTCGGCGACGACTCGGAGGGTTCGGCCACCGCCACGGGTGCCGAGCCCAGAAGAAGCAGAGTGGTTGCCGTCGTGGCGGCAAGGAGGGCAGGGCGGCGTGCGCGCAAGCGGGCCATCCGGATACTCCTGATCTCTTCGATGACACTGGGTGTCAGGCATGGGTATTCCGTCTGTTCCAGGCCAGTAGCTGACCTGCGCCGCGGGCCCAAGTTTTACGCCTCTGATCACCCGTTGACAGCCCGATCTCCGAAACGGCCGGATCCATACACCCGTTCGCATTTTCTTCCGCACTGCCCCGCCGCCCTGCGCCTCCCCCTCCTCACGGGCGGACCCCGCCTCCGGAGGCGGCACCCAGCAGCGCTTCCGGCCCCGCGGCTCCCTCCGCGACCGGCCGGGGGCGAGCACCCCCGCGCCGTCCGCGCACGGCGGGCGGCCGCATCGACTTCAGGCCATCCACGAGGCCCCTGCGGCACCCCTCCGGCACGGGCTCCGCACAGCCGGCCCGGGTGCAACCGCTTACCTGTGCCCGCCTACTTCAGGACCCGGCCGAGGAAGCCGCGGAGGTATCCCGCGACGACGTCCAGGTGGCTCTCCAGGAGGAAGTGGCCGCCGTCGATCAGATGGACCTCGGCGTCCTTGGCATCACGGGCGAAGGCCTGCGCGCCCTCCGGCGCGAAGATCTCGTCGTTGCGGCCCCAGACGGCGAGTACCGGAACCTCGCTGGTGCGGAGGAATTCGTGCAGCAGCGGGTAGAGCGGGCGGTTGTTCCGGTAGTCGCGGAAGAGCGCGAGCTGGATCTCGTCGTTGCCGTCGCGGGAGACGAGGGCATGGTCGTGCTCCCAGGTGTCCGGGCTGACCAGGCTGGGGTCGGGTACGCCGTGGAGGTACTGCCACCGGATGGCATCGAGGTCCAGCGCGGTGCGGACGGCGGGTTCGGTGTCGGGGCCGGGGTTCGCGCCGTAGGCCCACAGGCCGGCCCAGAACGGTTCGACGAACCCCTCTTCGTAGCCGTTGCCGTTCTGGGTGACGAGGGCGGATATCCGCTCGGGGTGCTTGAGCGCGAGGCGCCAGCCGACGGGAGCGCCGTAGTCCTGGACATAGAGGGCGTAGCGGTCGAGGCCCAGCTGGTCGAGGAGTCCGGAGGTGAGTTCGGCGAGGGCGTCGAAGGTGTAGGTGAACTCCGTCGCGGGGGGCGCGTCGGAGTGCCCGAAGCCGAGGTAGTCCGGTGCGATGACGTGGTAGTCGCCCGCGAGGAGGGGGATGAGTTCGCGGAACATGAACGAGCTGGTCGGGTAGCCGTGCAGCAGGACGATCGCGGGTGCGTCCGCGGGGCCGGCCTCGCGGTAGAAGATCCTGTGGCCGTCGACGGTGGCGGTCCGGTGGTGTACCGAGCTCATTTCTAACCCCTTTAGATGCTTGATGTGGTTAGCCATTCGCCATGCAAGCACGGGGTGAGCTAACCTGTCAATAGATTCAATCCGGTTAGAAAAGGAGCGGGGTGGCCGATGGACACGCTGCTGGCGCTGCTCAACAGCAGGCCGCTGGTCAACGGCGAGGAGCGGGATGCCCTCCGCGACCCGGCCGACGGCAGGCGCTGGGCGCGGGAGCACGGCGGCGACGGCACCCTCGCGGAACTGGCACTCCTGCGCGAGGCGCGGGACACCCTGCGGGACATCGTCCGGGGAGAAAGCCCGCCCGCCGCGCTGAACCCGCTGCTCGAAGGAGTCCACCGGACCCCGGAAGTCACCCCGGACGGTATCCGGTGGACACTCACGACTCCCCCGCACGCCCGGCTGGCCGTCGAAGCGGTCCTCGCCTGGGCCGCCGTCGAGCAGGACATGCCCGGCCGACTGCGCCCCTGCGCCAACGACGCCTGCCGCCTGTTCCTGCTCGACCGCAGCCGCGCCAACCGCGCCCGCTGGTGCTCGATGGCGGGCTGCGGCAACCGCGAGAAGGCGCGCCGCCACTACGAACGCAACCGCTGACCCGGGCCGTGCCCCGCCGCGGCGGGACCGGTGCTCAGACGACGCAGCCCCGGGCTCCGACACGGCGGCACGGCGGCACGGCGGCACGGCGCAACCCGAACAGGCCCCGGGCCGCGGCGCCTTCCCCGACCCCGAGTGCCGGCCGCTACTTCAGCCGGCCGAATGCCTCGTCGGCCTCGGCCACGGCCTCCGGATGGACCTCACGGGCGGTCCGGCCGTCGGCGATCCGCTGCCAGTTGGCCCGGGCGAGCACCCGCTGAACCGCGAGCACCTGGGCGGCCCGCACGCGCGCACCGACGCCTTCACCGAGGGCGTCGGCCAGCGCCTCCTCGTCCTCCATCAGGTACCGCGCGAGCCGTCCGGCCAGGCTCGGCGTGGTGAACACCAGCCGGTGGAACGCCACCACCCCGGGCTGGTCGTTGAGGCCGGTGACGGGGTCATGGCGGTCGAGACCGGCCCGGAAGTGCCCGTGCAGGGCCGCCATCGGGCCCGCGCCGGGCTCGCGGTCGCGTACGACCCGCGCCGCCTCGCCCTGGTGGTCCGCGAACCGGTGCAGCACCAGGTCTTCCTTGGTGGGGAAGTACCGGAAGAGGGTCGGCTTGGAGATCTCGGCCGCCGCGGCGATGTCGTTGACCGAGACGCGGTCGAAGCCGCGTTCCAGGAACAGCGAGACGGCCGCGTCGCCGATGGCGTCGCGCGTCCGCTCCCTCTTGCGGGCCCGCAGCCCCGTCGGCTCGCTCATCTAGCCACCGTAACATTCGTTACCCGGTTGCGTTTTTAACCGGGTAACGTTTCCATGGGCGGCATGCATCGGACAGAGACTTCTCCCGTGCTCGTCACCGGGGCGACGGGCCGGATCGGCCGCGCCGTCATCGGCCAACTCCTCGACGCGGGCGTGCCGGTCCGCGCGTTCGTCCGCCGCGCCGAGGCGGCGGCGACGCTGCCCGCACCGGCCGAGGTCTTCACCGGCGATCTCACCGTGCCCGAGTCGCTCGATCCGGCGCTGGACGGCGCCCGTGCGGTCTTCCTCGTCTGGACCGCCCCGCCCGGGACGGCCGCGGCGGTCGTCGGGCGGCTGGCGGCCCGGGTACGGCGCGTCGTCTTCCTCTCCTCCCCGCACCGGACGCCGCACCCCTTCTTCCAGCAGCCCAATCCCGCGTCGGCGCTGCACTCGGCCGTCGAGCGGCTGATCGCGGCCACCGGCATCGAGTCGACGACCATCCGGCCGGGGATGCTCGCGTCGAACTCCCCCGCCTGGTGGGGACCCGCGATCCGGGCCGGCGAGGTCGTCAGGTGGCCCTACGGCGCCGTCGAGACGGCACCCGTCGACGACCGCGATGTCGCGGCGGTCGCGGCGCGGACCCTCCACCGGGACGGATACGCCGGAGGCGACTTCGTGCTCACCGGTCCCGAATCGCTGACCCAGGCCGCGCAGGTGCGCATCGTCGGCGATGCCCTGGGACGCCGCATCGACTTCGAGGAGATGACACCGGACGAGTTCCGCAGGCGGTCGGCGGATACGGTGCCGGGCCCGGTCGCCGACATGCTGCTCGACGCCTGGAGCGCGGCGGCCGGACGGCCCGCGTACGTCACCACCACGGTGGCCGACCTCCTCGGGAGGGCGCCGCGCACGTTCCACCGGTGGGCCGCCGACCACACCACCGCGTTCACGGAGACCGCGGAGGGGCCGTAGCCGCACGAACCCGCCGCCCGCCCGCGGCCCCGGTTCCGCGCCGTACCCCGTCGGCCTCCGGTGCGCGTCCGGCCCCGCCGCCCATGGACCGGGTCCCGGACGGGTGGCCGGAAACAGTCCCCGGGCCGTAGCCCGTCGCGTGCGTCGCCGGTGCCGGGGCGGGTACCGGAGTGCTCCCCGAACCGCCCTCGCCGACCGATTCCCGCACTCCGTCCGCAACTTCCCCCGCCGTTTGTCAGTGTCCGCCGCTAACGTTCCGCTTGTTGTCGCACCGAAGCCGGAAACTCCCGGCTGGACTGTGCTTTCTTCTTGCTGTCCTGAGGCGTGAGGCGGGAATCGTGGGCTGGCTGTCGGCGGGTGACGGGTACGAAGTCGCCCTGGTGGAAGGGCGGGTGGCAGCACGTGCCACCTCGGGTCGGGCGGCGGGGCGGCAGCTGAAATCCCTGCCGCGGGCCCTCAAGGACCATCCCGAGGTGGAGCGGCTGCGGCGATTTGCGGAATGGCTGGATCGGCATGCCGCGGGATGCGTCGCGCAGGTGGACTCCTGGATGGTGTCGTCGCTGCCGGTGCCCACCGGCCTGCTGGCCCGGGTTTGGCCGGACGAGGCCTGGCAGTCGGCCCTGCGCGACCTCGCCGTGGTCGGCGACGACCCCGACGAGGTCGGACTGCTGCGCGGGGCCACCGAGGAGGGCGAACTGCAGCTGGTGAACCTCGACGGCGAAACCGTCCGGCTCTCGCCGCGCACGGTCACCCTGCCGCACCCGGTCCTGCTGCCCGACCTGGACGACCTCCGGGAGTTCGCCGCGGAGCTGGGGGTCGTTCAGCGTGTCGAGCAGATTCACCGGGCGACCTGGCAGCGGCCCGGCGACCTCGCCCCCGGGGCGACCGAGATACGCGAGTTCGCCGGCGGCTCCTTCCGTTCGCGCTTCGCCCTCGCCGCCCGCGCCGGTTCCCTGGGCTACCGCGTCTCGGGCGGCTACTCCACGGCCCGGGTCCGCGACGGCGGCCGCATCCTCGAAGCCTCCGTATGGATCGGGGAGCCGTACTGGGAGGACTCCGTGGAGACCGGCGGCCTGACCTGGCACGGCGAGAACGGCCGTGCGGTGCCGCTGTGCGAGGTGGGCCCGGTGGCCTGGTCGGAGGGGATGCGGATGGCCGCGGCGCTGTACGCCGGGCGTGACATCGAGGAAGGCAAGGACGCATGAGCGGGGAAACGCAGGTGTCGTACGGGGAGATGCTCGCGGCGGGCGCGGTCCTGCCGCCGGACACCGGGGACGCGGGTGAGCAGGCCGTGCCGCTGACGGCGCGCAGCTACCGCCATCCGGGGCTCGACGGCCGTGTGGTGGTGCGGCTGGTGGCCGGTGAGCTGGGCGCGGCGGAGGATCTCGCCGCCGGCTTCCTCGGTCTGGAGCGGGACGGGGAACCGGCCGTGGTCGGTCTGGGGCTGCGGCGGTCGCTGGGCTTCCCCGAGTGGGTGCTGGTGCACCATCCCTCGGACGGGCACCACGCGCTCGGTGTCGTACCGGACCTGGAGCGGGCGGCCCGGCAGGTGAGGTCGCGGCCCAAGTCCGCCCTGGACGCCTATACGGAGATCGGCGCGCGGCTGGCGGCCTCCGTGCCGCACTTCCTGCCGACTTTCTACGAGCAGGCGGGCCGGGTGTTCCTCGCCGAGGAGAACACCACGTACGCGGCGCAGTTGTTCACCCGGGCCCGCAAGGCCGAGTCCGAGCACGGGCTCGACATCGAGGAGGACCGTCTCGACGCGGTGTTCCTCGAATTCGCCCTGGCGGGTGCACTGCCGGTGAAGGTGCTTTCCGGCTACGGCAGGGAGCTGGCCGCCCGGGTACCGGCCGAGGAGGCGCTGCGGCGCTTCACCGGGCTCTGTGTGCGCCGTACCGCGGGTGGCCTTCCGCCGTCCGCGCAGATGGCGGGCGACCTGCGCAAACTGGCCCGCGCCGCGGGACGGGACGTCGAACTCACCGAGCAGGAGTACCTCGCCGAGCTGCTCGGTCTGCCGGCCACCCTGCGTGCCGCGGCCGGCTGGTGGAAGGGCCACCGGGCCGCCCTGGTGGCGCTGGCCGCCCGGGACCGGCGGGTCCGCGGCACCCTGCTGGACATGTTCCCGACGGCCTACGACGACGAGATGCCCCCGCTGTGGCTCAAGATGCTGGAGGACTCCGGCGCCACCGCGGGCCTGTGGGACACCTCGCTGCCCGGGGAGGAGCGGCCGCGGGACGGCACCGCGGGCTGGCTGGACCGTTTCCTGGCCTTCCGGATACGGGCGTGCTCCTGGAGCCGCCCCACCCGGATGCCCGAGCTGTACCCGCTGGTGGAGAAGTGCGTCGGCGTGCTCCGGGCCGAGCTGGGCGCGTCCGCCGGCGCGCTGCGGGTCACGCAGGACGTCGACCTGATCGACCTGCTGCTGTCCCTGGACGTCCCGCTGGCCGCGCCGGACCGCGACGACGACCTGCCGCTCATCCAGTGGGCACAGGGCGAGGGGCACCGGGATCTGCTGTCCCTGGGCGCCGACGCGCGGTTCCACGACGCCTTCCTGAGGGGCGCCGAGAAGTTCGGCAACTACGACAACTCGCTGCACGCCATCCGGCTGCTGGCCGGGTCTCCCGGCGGCCGCCCGCTGCTGGCCCGGTGGGTCGCGGAGGTCGTCAAGCGCTTCACCGTGGCCGGTCTGCCCCAGTTGCCGGACGCGCTGGACCGGCTGAAGTGGCTGCCCTCCGAGGCGCTGGCGCTCGCGGAGGACGAGGTGCGCGCGGCCGTCGCCACCGACCTCGCCCCCGCGCTGGTACGCACCCTGCGGACCGGTCTCTTCGACGAACTCGGCTGGCCCGCCTGGGAAGAGGCGGTGGCCGATCTCGTACCGAAGGCCCAGGTGGAGGATGTGGTCGTCGCCGAGGCATGGCCCCATCTCGTGGTCGCGGGCACGGCCCAGGCCCGGGTGATCGGTGCCGAGGGCACGGTGCTCACCCACGATCTGCGGATCCCCCCGAACGAGCGCCACGGCGACCCGGGCTTCCACCATGTCGACGGCGAACTCCTCGTCTACTGGAACGGCAGCAGCGGTCAGCGCGGCTACTGGCACAGCAGGCCCGACCGCATCGAGTCGCTGGAGGGCCCGCGCGCCACCCGCGGTACCGAAATGGACTACTACCGGGGCAACATGCGGATCTCCCTGCCGCTGCCCGGCGGCGGCCGGACCACCGGCGGGGGCATCGTGCACGCGGGCGACACGACCGTGCCCGAGGAGCGCCGGATGCTCTTCGACGGCACCTCGTACTGGGTGTGGCGCACGGACTCCGACGACCGCGCGGCGCGCGGCTGGTACGAGTACGACCCGGCGACCGGCGACCACGGCCGGATGAGCCTGCCGGCCTTCCTCGCCGACGCGCTGCTGGACGCCCCCGAGGGCAGCAGCTACACGGGCGGCAGGCTGTTCCCCTCCCCCACGGCCGGTTCGGGCCCGGTCTGCGCGCCCGTGCTCGGGATCACCGGCCTGCGCAGGGTGGAGCTCCCGGACGGATCCTCGCGCCTGGAGAACCTCGCCGGGCACACCCTCACGGTCCCGGCCGAGGCCGGTGTGCCGTACACGATGGTGATGTTCCCCGGCGCCGAGCGGCCCACCGCGGTCGTCCGCGGCAGCTGGCGGCTCGACCTGGTGGACGCGGAGGGCGCCGTCACCGCATGGGCGAAGACCGACCGTACGGCGGGCTCCTTCGGCGAGGGCACCCTTCTGCTGCCGCCGGTGCAGTACTGGGAATGCCTGACCGCCCGCGACCCGGAGGGTTCGGCGGGACTGCGGCGCGTCGACCGGGACACCGCCGCCGCCCTGCTGGCGGCCGCCGGGGACGAGGACGCCGAGGCGCTGCACGGCGTGATCCGTTCCCTGCTGCCCGTCACCCACCCCGCGCTGGTGAAGGGCATCGCCGGCGTCGTGCGCTACGCGGCGGCCCAGCAGAGCGTCCTGGACTCGGCGGCGGCCCGGCTGGGCCGGGCCCTGGAGAGCGGCCCGGTCGACGAGGGGCCGGCCGGCCCGCCGGACAGTCTGCTGCGCGACGCGATCAGCGGCCTCGGTGCGGCGGACGGCTACTGGTGGGGCCACGACGACCGGGCGGACCCCGTCTTCCGGGCCCTGCGCGATATGACCCGCGCCGCCGAGGCCACCGACGCCGAACCGGATCCGTCCGGCCGCCGTCTGCACCTCGACGGACCGGAACTGCCCAACGGCGAGCTGGAGCTGTCCGCCCTGATCGCCCGGGCCACGGCGCTCGCCTACCGGGCCGCCCACAGCACCACCGCCGACGAGCACCGCGAGGCCCTGCGGGACCTCCTGGCGGCCTTCGACCGGCTGGAGCTGGGCGGACCCGCGGAGTCCGGGCGCTGGCGCGAGGTGACCCTGCACCTGGACGCGCACCGGCTGCGGATCGCCTCGGGCGACGAGCGGGAGGGCTCCTGGAAGAGCCTGCTGCCCCTGGGGGACGGTGCCTTCGTCGCGGTGACGGGCTACGGGTCGCTGACCGACGACGGCTGCGACTTCACCGGTCTCTTCCACGACCCGGCGGGCCGCTTCACCGCGCCGGAGCCCTACAAGATGCTGTCCTGCGAACCGATCGGCCGGGACGGCCGTACGGTCGGCATCGGGAAGTTCCTGGCCGAACTGTCCGCGCGCGGCCCCGCGCCGTGGTTCCCGGAGGCCGCCGAGGAGTTCGCCCGGCTGACCGGCGTCACCGGGACGATGGCCCGGCTCGTCGTCGCCGGGCTGCCGGGGATCGACGTCAACGAGCGGACTTTCCTCACCGCCGAGGCCCGCGGCATCCTCGGGGTGAAGGCCGCGGCCGCGGCCGTCGCCAAGGACGAACTGGGCTGTATCGACGGCTCCGTGCGCGCCGCCGTCGTGGCCGCCCTGCTGCCCGCCGACCCGGTCCTGCTGTGGACCGAGGGCCCGGACACGGCCGCGGCTGCCGCCGTCTGGAACGCCGGGGTCGGCCGGCGTATCGCCATACCGGAGGAGCTGCTCGGCGATGCCGTCCGCGCCCTCAAGCACTCGGCGTGGACCGTACGGGCGGCTCTGCCCGCGCTGCTGGACCCGGCGGGCTCCCCGCAGCTCAGCCGGGATGTGCGCTGGGAGGTCAACCGCGACCGGGTGCGTCCCGTCGACGACGAGGGGCCCGGCTTCACCGTGGAGACCCTGGTCGGCTCGGTGGCCGTCACGGCCTGGCTGGCCCACCGGCTGCCCGCGGGCGACCCGGTCCGGGCCGCGCTGCCGGCCGCCTGGGACGCCGTACGCGCCCGGCTGGCGGCCCCCGGTCTGATGCTCGACCTCGGCCGCTACATCAGCCTTCCCGACTTCCGGAAGGCGGCGGGTACGCCCACCGAGACCGGCCCGGGATTCGAGCGGTACGGCGCCGTCGTCCTGTCGACCTACGACAACCAGCCCGCCCCGGGCATCCGCGTCGACCTTCTCGACGAGGCCGGTCAGGACCCCCATCTGCCCGCCACGCGCGTCGACGACCACCCGTACCAGGCGGAGGTCGCCCTGCGGCTGATGCACGACCCCCGTTTCGCGGCCCTGCTCGCCGACCCCGGGGAGCCGGTGGCGGGCGATCGCGACGGGTCCGGCACCTGGTGGCCGCAGGACCCGGGCCGCTCCGTGCCCGGCCTGGTCGCCGAGGCGGCCGGAAAGTACGGTCTCGGCGAGGACGCGGCCACGCTGTATCTGATGCTGCTCGCCATGCCCGATCCGACCGACCGGCTCACGGCCCGCTGGACGGGCTGGAAGCCGGCCCGGCTCAAGGCGGCCCGGGCCGAACTGGCGGCCACCGACCTCGTGGTGCAGGCCACCCGGACCAGGGCGGGACGTTCCCTCTTCCTGCCGGGCGGCTGGGCCGAACAGCCGGCGCCCCGGGTCCCGCTGGAGCGCTGGAAGCTGCCGCTGTACGACGTCGTCCACGACGGACACGTCTCGTTCGGCGTGATCGTGCCGGCCGAACCGGCCGCCGGCCTGTACCGGCGGGCCTGGCAGCGGGTCCTCGACGGCGACCCGCCCCGGTTCGAGGAGCTGAAGGTGCAGCGGGGCCGCCGCCGCTGACCGGCACGGAGGAACCACCACAGGCGGAGGCCGCACGGGGGCACCGGCCACCACCGGTGCCCCCGCCCCTCCCGGCATCCGCGCTCACCGGTGCCCCCGCACCGCCCGCACTCCCCGTACCTCCGACGCCCACCGGGCCCACCGGCACACACCGCATCCACCGCATCCACCGGCCGAATCCGACCGCACCGACCAGCAAGGACATCCATGCCCCGCACCACGACGGCACCGACGCCCCCGCCCCGGCAGACACTGCCCGCCGAAGAGCGTCACGCCACGGAACTCGCCTTCCTCGCCGCCCATGACAACGGTCCGCGTCCGCCCGGCTGGCTGCTGACGCCCCGCTCCGTCGTCACCTTCGTCTGCGGCAGCGCCGGTGAAGCCCTCGAACTCCCCGAGCCCCATGAGACGCTGCCCCGCAAGCTCGTCGTCGCCCCGAAGTTCGTCGGCGAACGCGCCCTGGTGGAACGGTGTGTGGTCACCCTCGCCGGAGAGCGCGGCCTGCTGCTGGTCGGTGAGCCCGGTACGGCCAAGTCGATGCTCTCGGAGCTGCTGTCGGCGGCCGTCTGCGGCACCGCCGCACTGACCGTGCAGGGCACCGCGGGCACCACCGAGGACGCCCTGCGCTACGGCTGGAACTACGCCCTGCTGCTGGCCCAGGGGCCCACTCCGCAGGCCCTGGTGGACTCGCCGGTCCTCGCCGCGATGCGCTCCGGGCGGGTGGCGCGTATCGAGGAGGTCACCCGCTGTCTGCCCGAGGTGCAGGACGCCCTGGTGTCGATCCTCTCCGACCGGCGGATGAGCGTGCCCGAACTGTCCGGCACGGCCGAGGCGCAGATATCCGCCGCTCCCGGGTTCACGGTCATCGCCACCGCCAACCTGCGCGACCGCGGTGTGTCGGAGATGTCCGCCGCGCTCAAGCGCCGCTTCAACTTCGAGACCGTCGACCCGATCGCGGACGTCGAGGCCGAGACCGCGCTGGTGAAGCGCCAGGCCGTCGCGGCCGTCGAGCGCGCGGGTGCCGCCTTCGGCGTCGACGACGCGGTGCTCGACGTCCTGGTGACCGTCTTCCGGGACCTGCGGGCCGGGCGCTCGGCCGAGGGCTGGGACGTGGAGCGTCCCGGCACGGTGATGTCCACCGCCGAGGCGGTGCAGGTCGCCGTCTCGCTCGGCGTGTCCGCCGCCTATCTGCCCGCCGGGGACTCCCTCGACCTGGTCCCGGGCCATCTGCTGGGCGTGGTCCGCAAGGACGATCCCGGCGACCACGCGCGCCTCCTGGGCTACTGGGACGGCCCGGTGCGCCGCCGCGCGGAGGACGGTTCGCCGACCTGGCGCCGCCTGTGGGACCTGCGGGAGAACCTCCGGTGACCTACGCTCAGGACGCGGGGGCGGCCGCCGTCCGGGATCCCCGGACGGCACTCGACGCCCTCGCCGACTCCACGGTGCCGTACCTGCTGGGTGTACGGCACCACAGCCCCGCGCTCGCCGCGGCCGTGCCCGCGCTGCTGGACGCGGCCGGTGCCGAAGTGGTCTGCGTGGAGCTGCCGGCCGACTTCCAGCCGTGGCTCGTCCACCTGGGCGCGCCCGGCACGGTCGCGCCGGTCGCCCTCGCGGGCGCCGGCCGGGGCGGCCGGCTCGGCTTCTACCCGTTCGCCGACTTCTCCCCCGAACTCGCCGCGGTCCGCTGGGCGCGGGAGCGGGGTGTGGAGGTCGTCTGCTGCGATCTGCCGATGGGCGACGCCGCCTGGGACGGCCCGGACCCGGATCGGGCCGGGGACCCCCGGGAACCGGCCGCCGGGCCCGCGCCCACGTCCTTCGCGCAGGCGCTCACCGCCGCCGGGACCGGCCGGGCCGGGGACGACCTGTGGGACCGCTCCGTGGAGGTGCGTGCCCCGGGCTCCGCACCCGAGGCGCTGCGCCGGGCCGCGCTGGGCGTGGGCTGGGCTCTGCGCCAGGACGCCGAGTCGTCCGGCGGGGTGGACGCCGTGGACCTGGCGCGCGAGGCGTATATGCGGGACACGGTCGCCCGCGCGGCGGCGGACGGCCGCCGGGTGGCGGCGGTGATCGGTGCCTTCCACGCTCCGGCGCTGGCCGGCGGCACCACCGGGCATCCTCCGGCCGACGGCACGGCCGGGCAGCAGGCGCCGGCCGTCCGCGGGGCGGCGGCACGCGGTGCCGCAGCGGCGGAAACGGTACCCCCGGGGGACGCCGCCACCGTGGTCACCTCGCTCGTCCCGTACGGGTTCGAGCTGCTGGACTCCCGGTCCGGCTACCCCGCCGGGATCCGCGATCCGCGCTGGCAGCAGGCGGTGTTCGGCGCCGGGGGCGATCCCGGTCTGCTGCACGACGCCGCGGCCGGGACGATCACCCGTGTCTGCCGGGAGC
The DNA here is from genome assembly GCF_053981115.1 of Streptomyces sp. NPDC003691. Taxonomy (NCBI): domain Bacteria; kingdom Bacillati; phylum Actinomycetota; class Actinomycetes; order Kitasatosporales; family Streptomycetaceae; genus Streptomyces; species Streptomyces sp. NPDC003691. The sequence goes on from NZ_JBSFNQ010000105.1 coordinate 13,451, forward strand.
TGCGGGCGGCCGGTCATACGGCGGGGACGGGCGAGGCCCGGGAGACGCTCCGCGTGGCCTGCGATCTGGCCCGGCTGCGCGGGCTCCCGGCCCCGGGCCGCAGCGAGGTCCTGGAAGCCGTCACGGTGGTACTGGGCCAGGGCGAACCGCTCGGCCGGGGCCGGGCTCTGGCCCGGGCCCTGGAAGTGGTCCTGGTCGGCACCGAGCGCGGCCGGGTCGCGCCGGGCACACCGCGCTCCGGGCTCGGCCCGTCCGTCGAGGCCGAGCTGACCGAACTGCGGCTGCCGGGTCCGGACGACCCGGCACCGCGCGAACTGCGTCTCGAACCGGTGCGTTCGGCCCTCGACAACCGGCGCGAAATCCTCCTTCGACGGCTGGAGGTGTGCGGGGTGGGATACGGCGAGCCGGTGGCGGTTGCCGGTACGGGCGACGCCACCGCGCTCTCCTCCCGGTGGCGGCTGTCGTGGACCCCCTCGGTACCGGTCCGGCTGGACCTGGCCGGGGTGCGCGGTGTGACCGCCGCACTCGCGGCGGAGGGCACCCTGCGGGAGACCTTCCGCCGGGAGTCGGCCGACGGCGGCCCCACCTGCGCCCTGATCCTGACGGGGCTCCGGGACGCCGCGCGCTGCGATCTGCCCGCGCTGGTCGGCCGGCGGCTCGCCGAGGCCGCCGAGGTGCTGCCCGCGTCCGCGACGATCCCCGAGATCCTCGGCGCGCTGGATCTGCTGGAGGCGCTGCGCCGGGGGCATCTGCCCGGCACGACACCCGAGGACATCCGGACCGCGGGTGCGCTCGCCGCGGACCTTCTGGAGTCGGCGGTACGGTCCCTGCCGGGGCTGGCGGGCAGCGACGACCCGGAGGAGGCGGCCGCGCTGGTCGCCCTGGCGGCACGCGCCGGTGAACTCCGCCTGGGGCTGCGGATGGACCGGGCCCTGGCCGACCTCGCGGACTCCGCGTCCCCGCTCGTCCAGGGCGCCGCTCTCGCCTGCCGGGTGCTGTTCGACCTGGACGGTGCCGAGGCGCTCGGCGCCAGGGCCGCCGGGTGGATCGACACGGCCACCGGTCCCGACGCGCGGCGCGCGCTCTCCCGCCGGCTCGTCGGACTGCTCACCGGGGCAGCACCGCTGCTCCAGTCCTCCCCGGGCGCCCTAGACCCGCTGCTCGACCGCATCGACTCGCTCGGCGACCGGGCGTTCCTCGACCGGCTGCCCGCGCTGCGCGGCGGCTTCGACACCCTCACCCCGGCGGGCCGCGAGCGGCTGCTGCACACCGTGACGGAACGGCTGGGCGACCGTCTCGACCTCGCGCTGGGCGCCTCCCCGCAACTGCTGGCCCTGTGGACGGCGGCGGACGAGGCGGGGCGTTCGGCGGCGGAATCCCTCCGGCCGGTGTCCCCGCCGCGCCCGTCCCCCGGAACACCGGCCGCCGGAGCCGCCCCCGCGGCACCCGCCGCCGGGACCGCACCCGCAGCACCCGTGACACCGGCGCCCGGGTCCGTCGCGGACAAGCCGCACGAGCCGGACAAGCCGTACGACGACGGCGTACCGCGGCTGTCGGCGGCGGACCGGTGGCGGCTGCTGCTCGGCAGGGAACCGGAGCGGCTTCCGGCGGACGCCCTCCGTTACGCGCACGCGCTCGACGAGCTGTACGGCAGGGGCCGCGGGGAGGGCTCCGCGGACCTGGGAGGCGGTCCCGGCGGCGGGCAGGAAGCCTCCTTCCCGAGCGCGTGCGAATGGGCCGAGGAACTGCGGGCGCTGTTCGGTGCGGAGGTGCGTGAGGAGGTCCTGGCCCGCGCCGCCGACGGGGGACGCAGCGATGTGCTGACCGAACTCGACCCCGACGCGGTCCGCCCGTCCGTCGGGCTGCTGACGTCCGTGCTGTCGCTGGCGGGCGGGCTGCCCGAGCAGCGGCTCGCCCAACTGCGTCCGCTGGTACGACGGCTGGTCGACGAACTGGCCAAGGAGCTGGCCACCCGGATGCGTCCGGCGCTGACCGGTCTCGCCACCCCTCGCCCGACCCGCCGTCCGGGTGGCCGGATCGACCTGCCGCGCACGCTGCGGGCCGGTCTGGTCAACGCCCGCAGGACGGCGGACGGCAGGACCGTGGTGGTTCCGGAGCGGCCGGTGTTCAGCACCCGTTCGCGCAAGGAGGCGGACTGGCGGCTGATCCTGGTGGTCGACGTGTCCGGGTCCATGGAGGCCTCCGTGATCTGGTCGGCGCTGACCGCGGCCGTACTCGGCGGTGTCCCCACGCTCAGCACCCACTTCCTGGCGTTCTCGACGGACGTCGTCGATCTGACGGACCGGGTCGACGATCCGCTCTCCCTGCTGCTGGAGGTCCGCGTGGGCGGCGGCACCCATATCGCGGCCGGGCTGGCCCACGCCCGCTCCCTGGTGACGGTCCCGAGCCGGACCCTCGTGGTGGTGGTGAGCGACTTCGAGGAGGGGTACCCGCTCGGCGGGCTCCTCGGCGAGGTCCGGGCCCTCGCGAATTCGGGGGTGCATCTCATGGGCTGTGCCGCGCTGGACGACCACGGCACCCCGCGCTACTCGGTGCCCGTCGCCGAGCAGTTGGTCGCGGCCGGTATGCCCGTCGCCGCCCTCAGTCCCCTCGCCCTGGCCCGCTGGGTGGGCGATCGCCTCCGCGGAGAATCCCGATGAACCCCGAACTCCCCCCGACAGCGCCGGAAGTGACCGCCGCCGCCGTGGCGGGTCTGACCTCCCGGCTGCTCAAGAAGCTGGACGCCGCGGTGGAGGCCTACGCGGCCCTTCCCGTCGTTGTGACGGGCACCGAGCGGCGGGTGCGGTGCGGTGCGGACGCGGAGGTCGTCCTCACCCCCGGACCCTCCGGAGCGGTCACGGACGACGGGCAGGCGGTGTGCAGCTGCCTGCTGGCGCCGAGGTGCCTCCACCGCGCCGCGGTACTGAGCGCCTGCCCGGTGGCCGACACGGAGACGGCGCCGCCCCTGCCGGACACGGCGGCCGACGATGGCGCCGTACCGGACCCCGGTTCCGCTTCGGCAGCGCACCCGGCCACGGGGACGGCGGACCTCCCGTCCGCCCCCGTACCGGAGCCGGGCGGCTCCGGCGCCTCGTCGCGGACGGACCTCACCACCGTGCAACGGGCCGCCGCACAGGCGCTGTGGACCGCGGCGGCGGCGGTCCTGGCCGCCGGGGTGCCCGCGGCGGGCGCGGTCGCCCAGGCCGAGCTGCTGCGGGCCTCGCACTCGGCGCGGCTCGCCGGGCTGTACCGTGCGGAGGGCGCGGCCCTGCGCGTGGTGCGCGGGCTGCGGGGCGCCCGATCCCGCCATGACGGCCACCGGCTGGCCGACCTCGTCGGCGATCTGCGTGAACTGCTGCTGACCACGGTCCGGCTGACCGCGCCGGAGCCGGACCCGGCCTGGGTCGGGTCCGCCCGCCGTACTTACCGCCCGGAAGGGGCGCTGCGCGTGCACGGCGTGTGCCGGGAGCCGGTGATCTCGGCGACCGGGTACGGCGGCGTGGTCACCCATGTCATGACCGACGACGGACGCTGGTTCACCGTTCCGGACGTCAAACCGGGCGGTGCCGCCCGGGCCCGCGGTGCCGCGACGGCCACGGTCGCGCTGGGCTCGGGCAGTCTCGACCACGCCCGGCTCTCCCGCGGCGGGCTGCTGGTCTCGGGGGCGACCCTGTCGCCGGACGGCCGTCTCGGAGCGGGCAAGGGAGTCCGGGCGACGCCGGTCCCGGGCCGGTCCTGGACCTCGGGTCCGCTGGCCGCCCTGTTCTCCCGGCCGCTCTCCGAGGCCGTGGGCCACGGCCCCGCGAACGAGCCGGTGGACGACCCCGACGCGGCGGGGCAGCCCTCCGGTGAACTCATCGGCTGCGATCTGGTGGTCGTCGGAGCGTTCAACGACCATGTCCTCGCGCGGGAGCTGCCGCCCGCGGGGACGGACCGGGAGGGCCTGCTGATCCGGCTGCTCCCGGCCCATGGCCATCCCGATCTGGCGCACACCGTGAACCTCCGCCGGCTGGCGTCCCGTCCCGGACTGCGGCTGCGTGTGGTGGGCCGTCCGGATCCCGACCGTGCCGCCACCCTCCGGCCCCTGGCCGTCGGGCCGCTGCCGGGCGACGACACGACGACCCTGCGTCTGCCGGCGGAGTGGCAGGGCCATGCCGACCTGGGCTACGACCGCCTCGAAGGCGTCCATCTGCCGTCCGGTGACGCGCTGCCGGCCCCGGCCGGGCTGCCCTCCGTCCCGCCGGACCCGGTGGCGGAGGCACCGCTGTGGCGGCTGCGGCGGCTGGTCGAGGTCGCCGTGTCGGGCGGCCGCCGGGCCGTCGCCCAGCCCGCACGCGACGGCGACCGCGCCGGAGCCGCCGCGGCCCTGCGCCGGGTCGGCTTCCGCACGGCGGCGGAGCTGCTGACGGAGCTGGCCGCCGAAGCGGACCGGCGCGGCCGCGACGTCTTCGGCCGCACCGAGGAGGCCGACCCCGGCGCGTACGCACGCGCCTGGCTCGCCGCGGCCGTCTATCTCACCGGCACCGAACGGGCCCTGGTCCGGGCGACCTGGCAGGGCGACGGACCCGGCTGAGACGACCCCGGCCCGGCCCGCGCAATCCCCGCGACGGCCGCGGCCGGGTTCACCGTCCCCGGACCGGTTCGAGTGCGAGCCGGCCCGGGGACGACCCGAAGGGCCGGGAGACCCCCGGCCCCCGCGCCACGGCCGGGCTTCCGCCGCGGTCCATGCGTCTGCCCGCTTCCGTGAACTGCCCGGGCCGGACACCGGCCGCGGTACGAGCATCACTCGGTGACGAGGAGCGCAGGTCACCGATCTGCGCAATGCCGGGTCCGGGGCGCGGTCCGAAAACCATTCGCGATCCCAGGGGGTTCGAGCCGAGACTGACGGGTCGTTCACCTGGAACAGAGAGAGTGGTCCGCGCTGACGTACAACCGTGACACCCTGCCCTTCCCCGACAACCGGGTGCCCTCTGTCGGCTACGAGTCCATCCGGAACTGGGAGCTATTCGATCCGGCCCGCCACCCGTTCGCCTGGGACAAGGACGAAGAAGCCCGCCTCCGCTCGCTGATCCGTGAGTGGGTGCCGCCGGTGCTCTCCGGAATGGCCGGCGGCCGGCAGGGTGAGCACTGGTTCGAGAGTCAGGCGGACGCGATCCTCCGGGAGCGATACGGCCCCTGGGCCTGGGGATGGAGCTGGTGCTACTACCACGGCGGACCCATCGGCAACTGGGGCGGGCCGAGCTCGGTGACGACACCTGACGAGACCGCGGAACGCGTCGTATCGGCGCTGCTGGAGTGGCGGGAGTGGCTGGAGCTGACGGCCCGGCGCTTCGCCGAGCTGGCACCGCCGCCGGGCATCTCGCCCGAGGACCGCAGCTGGCATCTGGAACGGGCCTGCGTCCGGCTCGTGACCCACGCGGTGGATTCGGGTGCGGACAACGGCTGGCGCGGCCAGACGTCGATCGTCCTGGGCTGGTTCCTCACCAGTATCGGCATGGACCGGTCCGAAGCCGCGCGGGCAGTGGAGAGCGCGATCGGCGGCCGGTTCGAGAGCTGGGTATACCCGGAACGGACCGTGGTCGATTCCGTCGGCGAGGACCTCGCCGTCGGTCTCACCGGCCACGCCCCGTACCAGGACCACCGTGAGAGGGCGGCGCTGGAGGATCTCCATGACCGCCGCTGACAGCCTTTCGGTCTGGCTGCGCGTACGCCGCGAGGCCGACTGGCAGCGCGCGCCGGCCCTGCGGCGGGTGCCGCCCGGCCCCGACGGGTTCCGGGACTGGTGCCGGGGTCCGGTGCGCCGGCGCGATCCGGTACGCGCCGAACGTCTGCTTGCCGCGCATGCCCTGGCCCGGGAGGACGCCGTACGCCGCCCTCCACTGGACTTCACCGTGCTGGCGGGCTGGCAATGCGAAGTCCTCGCCGCACCGGAGGCACCGTTCCGTGCGAGCGACGCCTACGCGAAAGGCGGCCGCGAGCGCTACGGCCTCACCTCTCGTACGCAGGCCGATTTCGACGCCTGCCTGCGTGAGACGACCGACCCGGCCGTTCCCCTGGCCGCCCGCGCGGCCCGCGCCTATCTGGATGTGGCGTTCTTCCATCCCTTCACCGACGGCAATGCCCGCGCCGCGCTGTTGACCCTGGTCCATGTCCTGGACCGGGAAGACATCGTCCTTCCCGAGGTCGGTCCTCTCCAGACCACCCGCTACGCGGACGACCCGGCGGGCGCCGCCGGCCTTGCCTCTCTCATCGGGGTGCTCAACCGCCGTCGGCGCCGAAGCACCGGCCGGCCCCCGGCGGAAGGCCCCACGACCGGTCCCCGCGGAGCGCGTACGGCGACTCTCAGCGGCTGATGACGATGGTGAGATACGGCTCGCCGGGACCCGGCGGACGGGCCCATGACCGGGTGACGACGCTGTGCAGCGGGCCTTCCAGCAGGGCGGTGCGGGGCAGTGTCAGTCCCAGGGCCCGCCCCACTGCCTCCAGTGCGCGCCGCGCCCCCGGCAGGCCGCGGGCCGGGGTGCTCCCGTCGTCCGCGTCCCTTCCGTGGTTCCCGTCGCCCCGCCACTCCGCGGTCGTTGCCGGGAAGCCGTCGAGTGCCAGCCACGGCGGTATCTCCCCGGTCCAGTGCGGCTCGGTGTCCCCCTCCGTCACGGAGAACGTGCACACCTCTTTTCCGTCGGCCCCGACCGAGAGATGGAAACGCGTCCGGGTCCGGTCGCGCGTGTCGATGCTGTGCCAGACGACCACCGCTCTGGTCCCCTCCGACGCGGCGGCGGCCGGAGAGACGAAGCGTCCTTCGTCGAAGCCCCCCGGAGTGCTGTCGAAGGCGAAGCTCCACCCGGGGGCCGCCTGTCCGATCCGGGCCAGGGCCCGGTCGTCGTACGACGTGCTGCGGAGCCCCAGGCCCAGCCGGTACTCCGTGTCCCAGCCGCTGAGGGGCGGATACAGCCCGTCCGGGCCGGGCGTCATATCCCCTTGCTGCCGTCCGCCGGGGCCGGGACCGCCGCCGCCGGGGTCCTTCAGACGGGCCGCCAGGCCCGCCGGGTCGGGGTCCGCCGCGAACACGGCCCGGTAGCCGTCGCGGAACCGGTCCGGTGCCGCGTCCTCCAGCCAGGCCAGACCCACCGGATCGTCGCCGGGGGCCTCCCCGGCGGGCCCGGGTGAGGCGGCGGGGAGCTGTGCGAACCCGGCCCGGGGCAGGGCCAGCAGCGCCCGTGCCCGTTCCCGGGTGATCAGCGGACCGAGGACCGGATCCGCGAGCAGGCCCAGGGGTGCCAGATGGTCGGGGCCCAGCGGCCGCCAGTGCGGGAGCGCGGCCCACAGCAGCCGCCATGCTTCGTTCCACCGGCCCCAGCGGGCCAGTGCCCGCGCCCGTTCGGCCGCCTCGCCGAGCGGGCCGTCCGCCGTGAAGCGGTACGTGCCCGCGCGCGCCGCCCGCAGCGCCTGCTCCGCCCGCTCCCGTTCCTCGGGCGTCGTACAGCGGGCGAGCAGCGGCCACGACC
>NZ_JBSFNQ010000106.1:0-20876 GCF_053981115.1 Streptomyces sp. NPDC003691
GCGGTGGTGGGGGGGGCGTGGGGGCGGGGGGTTGGGGGGGGGCGGCCGCCCGGGGCGCCCCGGGGGGCGGCGGGGGCCGCCCCCCCCCCGGCCCGGCCGGCCCGCGGGCCCGTTGGTGGAGTTCCTCGCCTTCGCGCCGTGTCCGGCGCAGGGGCGCGCTCGGCCCCGCGGGGCGGGGCGTCCGGTCAGTCGACCGGTTGACCGGGCTGGTCGTGGGTGGCGCAGTGGATGCCGCCGCCGCCCGAGGCGACCGTGTCGATCGGGACGAGGACGACGTCCCGGCCGGGGAAGTGCTCCCGCATGATGCCGCGGGCCCGGTCGTCGGCCTTCCGGTCGCCGAACCGGGGCAGGAAGACGGAGTCGTTGGCGATGTAGAAGTTGGCGTACGAGGCCAGGAAGTCCTCGCCCTCACCCGTGATCTTCCGCAGATCGGGCTGCGGAAGCTCCACGATCTCGAAGCGCCGCCCGCGGGCGTCAGTCGCCGTCTCCAGGACGGACTGCGCCTGGTCGGCGGAGCGGGACCAGGAGTCCGGCGGGGTGCCGGGGAAGGCCCGGTCGAGCAGGACCACGCCGGGCTCGGTGAACCGGACGAGGCTGTCGACATGGGCGTCGGTGATGTCCTCGCCGCGGACACCCGCCAGCCACACCACCTTCTCCATCCCCAGGGACTGCTTGAGTTCGGCCTCGATCCGGTCCCGGCTCTTGCCGGGGTTCCGGTTGACGTTGACGATCGAACTCTCGGTGATCAGCAGGGTGCCCTCGCCGTCGGTCTCGAAGGAGCCGCCCTCGGAGACCAGCGGGGCCTGGATCCGGGGGATCCCGTACTCGGGGAGGAGGGTCCGTCCGACCCGGGCGTCGTAGGTGTGCTCCTGCTTGTCGCCCCAGCCGTTGAAGTTGAAGTCGACACCGGTGACCTTGCCGCCCTGTTCGACGAAGACCGGGACGGTGTCCCGGGCCCACAGGTCGTCGACGGGCAGCGGGATGACCTCGACCTGGGAGCCGCAGGCCCGCTGGGCCGCCTTCACCTGGTCGGGACGGGCCATCATCACGACCGCCTCGTACTCGCCGACGGCCCGGGCGATCCGCGCGATGTCCTTGCGCACGTACGGCAGGTCCTCCTCCCAGACGGAGGTCAGGGCCGGCCAGGACATGAAGGTGCGCGCGTGGCTCTCCCACTCGGCGCCGAGGCGGCGCCCGCCGCCCGCCGGGGACGGCTTCACCGGGGTGGACGCGGTACGTGCCCGCGTACCGGATTCGGCCGGACCGCAGGCCGAGGCGCCGAGGGCCAGGGTGCCGAGACCGGCGAGCGCGCGAAGGGCGGCCCGCCGGGAGGGGGAGAGGAAGGACACGGACGGCTCCTGTCGTGGTCGGCCGGAAGGTGCCGGCGGCCGGGGGAACGGGTGGCACGGGTACGTGCGGGCGCCCGGAGCAAGGATGCGCACCGAACGCCGGGAACGGCGGGTCGGCCCGGGAGCGAACCCGCCGTACAGCGCCACCTTGACACTGACTGAAATGTCAGTCAATTTTCAGCACTCAAGGTAGCTGTTCTCTTGCTCAGTGTAGCTGTAATGGCCGATTTGGCGGGTTTATCTTCCTGAGGGGTGGGTGGCGCGTCGCCTCGACCCTCTGTGTGTCACTTACCCGTGTGTGTTGGTCTGTCAAAACTGAAAATTCAGTCAGCTTGATTTCCGTGCCCGGCGCCCCGGGGCGGAACTCCGCAGCGGGGCCCGGTGCTTACCGGCCCGTACCCCCGGTGACCTGCCGCGCACCTTCGCCGCCGGCCCCGGTAGAGTGCGCGGCATGTCGTCTCGCAGCACTCGGATCCTCGAAGCGGCCGCCCGGGTGATCGCCCGGCGCGGGGTCCGTGGCCTGCGCGTCGAGGAGCTGGCGGCCGAGGCGGGGGTCTCCACCGCCCTCGTCTACTACCACTTCAAGGACCGCACCGGGGTGCTGCGCCGGACCCTGGAGTTCATCAACGAACGCGCCGGGCACTACACCGCGGACCGCGACCCGGACGCCCCGCCGCCGACGCCCCGCGAGGAGCTGGAGGAGGCGCTGCTGCTGGAGCTCCAGGACACCGCCGAGGTCCGGGAGAACAGCATCGCCTGGGGCGAGCTGCGTGCGAGCGCCGTCTTCGAGGAGGACCTCCGCGAGGATCTCGCCCGGGCCACCCTGGTCTGGGTCCAGGATGTCGCCGCCCTGCTCGGCCGGGTCCGGCCGCTGGCCCCGGCCTCGTCCCTGGCGACCGCCGCCGAACGGCTCACCGCCCTGGTGGAGGGGCTCAGCATGCGCTGGCTCAGCGGGGGAGTCGGTGCCGGACACGCCAGGGAGCTGGTGCGCGGCGCCGTCGACGCCGAACTGGCAGCCCTCCGGCAGGACTGATCCGGCAGGCCCCGTCGCGGGCCGGGCCCGCGGAGTCCCGCCGGACCGGCCGCCGCGCCGCCGGTGCCGCCGTCAGCCGTCTTCCCGGCGCCGGTCCTCCGGGGCCTCGCCGTTCCCCGTCCGATCCTCCCGGGCCCTGCCGTCCCGGGCCCTGCCGTCCCGGGCCCTGCCCTCCCGGGTTTCGTCGGGCCGCAGTCCGTCCAGGATCAGCGTCAGTCCGAACGCGAAGTCCTCCGCGTAGTCGTACCCGGGGCTCAGGGCCTGCGCCGCGACGACTTCCGCGAGATGCGGATGAGTTGCGGGCGAGAGCGCGGGGAGGGCGGCGGCCGTGACCGCGCCCGGTTCCCCGGGGGCCGGGAAGGGGAGGCTCAGCTGCTGGAGGACGGAGCCGTAGACATAGGCGTCGATGACGCCGACGGCGCGGGCGGCCGCGGCGGGCGAGAATCCCCCGGCGCGCAGCGCGCCCAGCACGGCGTCGTGGTGGCGCAGCGTCGCCGGGCCCGGTGAGCTGCGGGAGTCCATCAGGCCGACCGCCCAGGGGTGGTCCAGGAGCGCGGTACGGGCCGAGACCGCGCGGTCGCGCGTCGCCGTCCGCCAGCCGGCCGCCGGGTCCGGCAGCTCGATCAGGGCGAACACCGCGTCGACCATGCCGTCGAGGATGTCGTCCCGGTTGCGTACGTGGTTGTACAGGGACATCGCCTCGACACCGAGCCCCGAGGCCAGGGCGCGCATGGTGACTCCGGCCGCGCCCTTCCGGTCGGCGAGGCCGACCGCGGCGGCGATCACCCGCTCCCGGCCGAGGGCCGCCCGCTTCCCCCGCCCGTCCCGGCCGCCGCTCTGCCCCGCCATACGCGTTCCTCCGCCGATGTCCCCGGGCCCGACGTGCCCCGGCCCGATGTCCCCGGGCCGGGTTTCCGGCCGTCCCGGGGCGGCCGGAAACCCCGGCTGTCCCCGGATATTCTCCGCCGCCTCGCTCCGACGGGTTCCGTCCGCTGTGACTTACGTTGTAAGTTAACCGGGTACTTACAGTGTAAGCCTTGCTGACCAGGGCGGGAGCCGGGAGATGAGTACGGAGCGAATCGCGAAGGTCTGTGTCGTGGGGGCGTCGGGAAAGCTCGGCCGGTATTTGGTCCGGCACGCCCTGGACCGCGGCTACGAGGTCGTCGGGGTCTGCCGCGAGCGCAGCACCGGCAAGCTCGCCGCCTTCGACGGTCTGATCACCGTCGTACCCGGACCCACCAACGACCCCGAGGTGATCCGGCGCGCCGTCGCCGGCTGCGACGGAGTGCTGACCGTGCTCGTCCCCTGGGGTGTACAGCAGTACGCGTCGGGCACCGCGCAGGCGGTGCTCGACCATGCGGAACCCGGTGCCCGGCTGGTCTTCTCCTGCGGCTGGCACGTCCCCCGGGACGAACGGGACCACTACCCGCGGATGTTCCGGGTGCTGGCGAAGGCCGTCACCCTGGTGGGCCGGGCCCTGCGGGTCATCGAGATCGACGACCAGGTGGCCGCCGGGCGCCGGATCTTCGCCAGCGACCGGCGCTGGACCGTGGTCCGCGGCAGCGATCTGGAGGAGGGCGAGAGCCAGGGACTGCCCGTCTGGAGACCCCGGGTCGGCGACCCCGTGCTGAAGAGCAACCTCACCCGGCGCGTGGACTTCGCCCTGTTCATGGTGGCGGCGCTCACCGACGAGACGCTCGTCCACGAGGCCCCGGCGATCGTCGGCCGGCTCGCCCCCAGCGTCCTCGCCCGCACCCCCGGGAGCCGACCGGGGAGCTGACCCCGGGAGCCGGCCCGGGGCGAGCCGACCCGGTCTACAGCCAGTTGTTCCGCTGCGCCTGAAGCGCCATCTGGAAGCGGTTCGCGGCGCCGAGCCTGGCCATCAGGATCTGGAGCCGCCGGTACAGGGTCCGGCGGCTGATGCCCAGCTCACGGGCGATGACCTCATCGCTCGCGCCGCCCGCCAGCAGCCACAGCAGCCGCCGGTCGGCGGGCGCCGGACCGCCCGGCCTGCCGGTGCTCCCCCGGAACGGCAGGGCGGTCCGCCAGGACTGCTCGAAGAGCGCCACCAGCGCCGAGAACAGCCCGCACGGCTGCACCACCAGCATGGTGTTGTGGACATCGGCCTCTTCGATCGACAGCGACACCAGCGCGTAGGCATCGTCGATGACCACCAGCTTCACCGGTACCGACGGCAGTACCCTCGCCTGCTCGCCCGCCTCGATGCAGGGCTCGATGACCTCCGCCAGCCGGCCCGGGTGCTCCAGCGACTCCCGCGAGTACACGACCCGCTGCGTCACCCCCCGGGCCAGGGTGGCCAGCGCGTCACCGGTGGCCTCCGCCAGCGGGAAGTACGGCGGCGACTCGAACTGCCGGATCTGCTCGCGGGCGCTCGCCCAGGCCCGGCGGATCCGCGGGCCGATGGCCTCGCCGGTGACGACCTCGACGAGGTCGTCGTTGTACGCGGCCAGCCGCTGCCGCCGGAACGACTCGAACGCGCCGCCGACCGCGATCCGCGACTCCTCGACCTCGGCCGCCCGGTGCCGGGCAAGCACTTCGAGACCCGCGGCGGGCGGCACCGGGGCGACCGGCCCTGCCCCGCTTCCGGCGGCGCTGGCCAGCCCCGCGTCGACCAGGACGGCATACGCCGCGGCCAGCTCCGCGCCCGTCAGACCGGAGGCTTCGGCGATCGTCGGCAGCGGAGCCGGGGCATGCTCCAGCAGCGCCAGATAGACCCGGGCCGCGGACCGGTCGAGTCCCAGGAGCCGCAGGGCCTCACCGAGTTTCGCGTTCGTCATACCCCGCATTATGGGCGGCTCCCGGCCTGCCGTGGCCGATTCGTGCCAGTGGCACGGGATGGCACCGGACGGACACGGCGCGGGATACCTTCCGGAGGCCGCCGCCGGCCGGCGGCGGGTGGGCACGGGTCCGTACCGCGCCGTACCGGTCCCCGGAGGCCGGCCGGTCCCGCGCCGAGGACGACGAGGACGACGAGGACGAACCGCCCGGCGGGCAGCAGCACGGGCAGAAAAGGTGGACGACGTGTCGAAGGGCCGGAAGAACGGTCTCTACGGGGAGATCTCCGAGGAACTGTCCGCGCTGATGCGCACGGGCTGGGCCGACACCGAACGGACGGATCTGCTCCCCGACGAGCAGGCGCCGTACGCGGCCCGCCGCCGCGCCGCGCTCTCCGACCGCTTCCCCGGCGAACGGCTCGTGATCCCTTCCGGCAGCCTCAAGGTCCGGTCGAACGACGACTCCTACCCCTTCCGCCCGTACACCGGTTACGTCCATATGACCGGTGACCTGGCCCGCGACGGGGCCCTCGTCCTCGAACCCCGGGACGGCGGCGGCCACGACGCCTACTGCTACCAGCTGCCGCGCGACAGCCGCGACGACAACGAGTTCTGGACCGGCCCCACCGCCGAACTGTGGATGGGCCGCCGCCGCTCCCTCGCCGAATCGGAGCTGGTACTCGGCCTGCCCTGCCGCGACGTACGGACCGCCGCCGACGACCTGGCCGCCGCCCCGGCCGGGGTGCCGACCAGGATCGTCCGCGGCATCGCCCCCGCGCTGGAAGCCGCCGTCACCACCGACGAGGAGCGGGACGCAGAGCTGGAGGAGGCGCTGAGCGACCTCCGCCTGGTCAAGGACGACTGGGAGATCGGCGAGCTGCGGAAGGCGGTCGACTCCACCGTCCGCGGCTTCACCGACGCGATCGGCGAGCTGTCCCGGGCGGTCGCCTCGTCGGAACGGTGGATCGAGGGCACCTTCTTCCGCCGCGCCCGACTGGAGGGCAACTCCGTCGGCTACGGCACCATCTGCGCCGCGGGCGAGCACGCCACGATCATGCACTGGACGGACAACGACGGCCCGGTGCGCCCCGGCGAGCTGCTGCTGCTCGACGCGGGTGTGGAGACCCGTACCCTCTACACGGCCGACGTCACCCGCACCCTCCCCATCAGCGGCACCTTCACCCCCGTCCAGCGGAAGGTGTACGACGCGGTGTACGAGGCCCAGGAAGCGGGCATGGCCGCCGTCCGGCCCGGCGCCGCCTACCGCGACTTCCACGAGGCGGCCCAGCGCCATCTCGCCGTCCGGCTCGTCGAGTGGGGCTTCATCGAGGGCCCCGCCGAGCGGGCGTACGAACTCGGTCTCCAGCGCCGCTTCTCCATGGCGGGCACCGGGCACATGCTCGGTCTGGACGTCCACGACTGCGCCCAGGCCCGCAACGAGGAGTACGTCGACGGCGTACTGGAGCCCGGGATGGTGCTCACCGTCGAACCCGGCCTCTACTTCCAGCCCGACGACCTCACCGTGCCCGAGGAGTGGCGCGGTATCGGCGTCCGGATCGAGGACGACCTCCTGGTCACGGAGGACGGCCACGAGAACCTGTCGGCCGGACTGCCGCGCTCGGCCGACGAGGTCGAGGCATGGATGGCCCGGGTCGCGGGCTGACGCACCGGGGCGGGAGGGCGCCGAGCCGCCCTCCCGCCGAGCCCCCCTCCACCCGGGGTCCCGGAGCGGCGCCGCCCGCACCGGCCCCTGGCCGTTGCCCGGCGGCCGCGGCCGCGGCCGCTCCGGGCCGTAGGCTCGCCGCCATGAACGCCACCTCACCACGCGTCCCCGGCCCCGCGGCCCTGGAACCGCTGATGCGCTGCTACGGATACCGGTTCACCCGGACCGGGACCGTCAAGGGAGCCGAGCCGTCCGGCGATCCCGCGGATACCGCCGCGGCCCGTGACCACGGGTGGCCGGTGCACGAGCGGGAACAGTGGACCGCTCCCGTGATCGTCGGGCGCGCCGTGTCGGCGGCCGCGGCGCTCCGGGAGGAGACGGTGCTCGCGGCGTTCGTCGCCGGTCTCGGATCCGCCCCGCGCGGGCGGCAGACCGTGATCTCCTACGGCTGGGCGCGCTTCCTCGGCACGGCCCCGCCCGGCCGCGGTGGGGTTCCCGACTGCGGGCTGAAGCCGGTGTCCGAGGTCGATGTCACCCATACGCTGCTCCGCCTCGCCCTCGGCTGGGCGTGGAACGAGATACCGGAGCACTATCTGCCGGACCTGGAGGCGGCCGCGGCGCACGGGCTGCCCCGGCCGGAGGAGGACGACCGCGAACGGCTGCGTGCGCTGCTCGGTCTGATCCGCTCGGCACCGGCCGGTACGACGCCGGGCGCGCTGGAGAAGGAGATCGCGCGTGCCCGGATCGTGCCCGGAACGGACAAGTACCAGCGGTACGGGGTCCTCATCGGGCTCGCCGAGACCGGGGTGCTGCCCAGCCCGCTGCTGCCGCCGATGTGGGACCGGTTCGTCCCCACCGCCGAGCGGCACGCCGCGTCCGGCGTACGGGGCGGCGGACCGCGCTCGGACATCACCGTGCCCCTCGCGGGCTGGCGCGGCGGCGTCGACGAGCGACGGGCGTCCCGGCTGCTGGACCTCTGAGCGGGGCGGGGCGCCCGCCCGGCCCGGGACAGCCGAGTGCCCCGGGCCGGGCGGGCCCGTACCGTCGTACCGCCTGCCGACCGGGCCGTGTCGGTCCAGCCGGTCCGCCCTCAGTCCAGCCGGTCCGCCGTCACCTCACCCACCAGGACCGACACCAGATGGGTGTTGGACCGGGGGCACGACGGCAGCACCGAGGCATCCGCCACATACAGCCCCTCCGTGCCCAGCACCCGCCCCGCCGGGTCGACCACGGTCGCCGGATCGGCCGGATCGCCCATCCGGCAGCTGCTGGTCAGATGCTGCCCGTCGGTGACGGTCCGCAGCAGATACCCGTCGAGTGCCCGGTCGTCGTCCACGGCGGCCAGCAGCTCCGCGTTCACCTCGTCGAACCGCCCGTCGCCCAGCTCGGCGACCGGCCCGGACCGGGCCAGTTCCAGCAGCTCCCGGACGCCCTCGCGCAGCCGCGCCAGATCCCGCGCGTCGGACAGCATCCGCTGGTCCAGCAGCGGCTGGGCGGTGGGATCCGCCGAACTCACGACCACCCGCCCCCGCGCGTACACCTGGTTGACCCAGACGAGCAGGGCGCCCGCGCCGCGGCGGGTGTCGGCGCGGGCCAGGGCCAGCACGTTCTGGTTGCAGGCCACGAACATCATGTCGTTCGGCTGCCCGCCGGGGCCGCCGCTCGGGTAGCGGACGCACACATTGGTGTAACGGTCGTCGGGCCCCGCCGCCCAGCGCTCCGCCAGCGGCAGTCCGAGGATGCTCAGGGGGTGGTCCTGGAGCCCTTCCCCGACGGGCAGGTCCGCGACCGGAACGATCCCGAGCGCCCGCAGCTCGTCCGCCGGGCCGAAGCCGGAGCGCCGGAGGACCGCGGGGGAGTGGACGGCGCCCGCGCTCAGCACCACCCGGTCGGCCCGTGCCTCCCGCACCCGCCCGGCGTCGAGGTAGCGCACCCCCGTCGCCCGCTGCCCCGCCATCAGCACCCGGTCCACCACGGCCCCGCACCGGATGGTGAGCAGGGGGTTGTCCCGCAGGGGCTCCAGATAGCCGTCGTTGACCGTCACCCGCCGTCCGCCGCGGGAGTTCACGGGGTACGGGGAGACCCCGGTCGCCCCCGGCGCGTTGACGTCCGGCGCCCAGCCGTACCCGGCCGCCAGGGCCGCCTCGTACAGGGCCCGGTCCACCGCGCCCCACTCCTCCCGCGGGGTGCGGTGGACCGGGACCGGCCCGCCCCGGCCGTGTCCGGGCTCGTCGCCGTACCGGGTGTCGTCCTCCAGCCGGGCGAAGTACGGCAGTACGTCATGGGGCGCCCAGCCCGTGCAGCCGGACGCCGCCCAGTCGGCGAAGTCCTCCATCGGCGGCCGGATCGCGATCTGGCCGTTGACGGTGGAGCTGCCGCCGATGCCACGGCCCTGGAGATAGGGGAGCGCGGGCTGCCGCTCCGTCCGCCGGGCCGACAGCCCCGGCTGGAGCAGCGGCCGGGCGGCCGCCGGATCCCCCAGGGCCCGCAGCGGATTCGGCAGCCGCCAGACCTCGGGCAGCTCCGCCGGACGGTGATCGGGCCCCGCCTCCAGCAGCAGTACCCGCCTGCCCCCGGCCGCCGAGCGCGCGGCCAGTGCCGCGCCGGCCGAGCCTGCCCCCACGACGATCAGATCCCACGGATCCCGTTCCCGGACGTCTTTCCGGACCACGATGAACTCCCTTTCCGCGCACGACGGCGCGCGCCGCGGACATGCGGCGTTTCGAGTGAATGCAGTGAATGAACAGGGGCGAACACGGAGGAACGCCTACGGAGGCCGGAGCCGTACGGCCGCACCGCGGCGGACGCGGTGACGGCGGGGCCGCCCGGACACGAGCCGGGGACGGAAGGGGTCCGGCCGGGGCGACGGCACGGCGGCGCGGCAGCGGGCGGGGGAGTTTCAGGCGGTTCACGCGGCCGTGCGGCGGAACCGTACGGCACGTACCTGGCCGGGACGGCATACCGTCACCGGGTCACACCCGGCACAGCGCGTCCCGGGACGCCGTTTTTTGCGCGGCGTCCCCTCACCCGTCATGTTTCGGCCACCGGATCACCGGTGGCTAGGCTCTGGACGCCTCGGGGCTGGACATGCCCCGCAGGCTAGGCGTGCGACCCCGCGGGCGTCCACGGGTTTTCCGCGGACCTTCCGGTACGGACACCGGAAACGGGGCCCGGGCCGACGCCGATACCGCTTTGAAACAGAGCCGCGCGACCCCCGAAGCAGGCCGCTGACCAGGCGGAAGTGCCGCTGCTCCAGGCTGGGGCGTACCCGGGGCCGAGGGTGCGCGACGAACCCGCGCCCGGCCACCACCGGCCCTGCCATGCCACTTCAGTTCACCTCACCTCACACCACGACAGGAACGGGGACCCCGCACGTGCCGAGCGCTCCGACGGCCCTTCCACCCGATGCCGACCGGACCACGGCGGCCCCGGTTCCGGCGAACCGCCCGCGAGGACGGGTACTCGCCGCCGCCGGATTGCTCTGGGCGGCGGTGACGGCACTGCACGGCCTGATCCCCAACCGGGTGGGCCATCTCGGCAGCCTCTTCCAGACCCTCCTCCCATGGACCGTGCTGGCCGTGCCCGTACTGCTGGCACTGGCCGCCGTACGCCGCTCCCGCCTCGCGGCCGTCACCGCCCTCGCGCCCCTCGCGGTCTGGGCCGTCCTCTTCGGCGGCGCTCTCACCGACAAGGGCGCGGGAGGCGGCGATCTGACCGTGATCAGCCACAACGTCGACGAGGGCAATCCGGACCCGGCCGCCACCGCGCGCGCCCTGGCCGCCGTGGACGCGGACGTCCTCGCCCTGGAGGAGCTGCCCGCGGACTCGGTGGACGTCTACGAACGCGCGCTGGCCGGCACCTATCCGCACCATGCGGTCGTCGGCGGGGTCGGCCTGTGGAGCCGGTACCCGCTCCGGGACGTGGCGGCGGTACCGATCATGCCGTGGACCCGCGCGCTACGGGCCACCGCGGACACCCCCCGGGGCCCCGTCGCCCTCTACGCCGCGCACCTCGCGTCCGTACGCGTCCACCCCGCCGCCGGATTCACCGCCGGGCGCCGCAACGATGCCGCGCGGGCCCTGGCCGCCGCGCTCCGGGCGGAGCCGCTGCCCCGGGTCGTACTGATGGGCGACTTCAACGGCACCCCCGACGACGAGGCGCTCGACTCCCTCTTCCCGGCACTGCCCTCGGTCCAGCGGGAGGCGGGCGCCGGCTTCGGATTCACCTGGCCCGCCGCCTTCCCCGTGGTCCGCATCGACGACATCCGGGTGAAGGGGGTCACTCCGAGGTCCGCCTGGACCCTGCCCCCGACCGGCAGCGACCACCTGCCCGTCGCCGCCTCACTGAGCCTTACGATACGAGGGTCGGATGAACTGTGACGATCAGGTGAGTGGTGTGGCGGAACCCCGGGTCCCGGACCCTCTCAATGTGCTGCTCGTCGAGGACGACGACGCCATCCGCCGCTCGGTCCAGCTCGCCCTGGAGCGCTACGGCTACCGCGTCACGGTGGCCGCCGACGGGCTCGGCGGACTCGAAGCCTTCCGCGACGGCGGCCATGATCTGCTGATCCTCGACGTGATGCTCCCGGAGCTGGACGGTATCGGCCTCTGCTGCCGGATCCGTGAGCAGAGCCAGGTACCGGTCCTGATGATGTCCGCCCGCGGCGATGCCCTCGATGTGGTCGCCGGGCTGGAGGCGGGCGCCGACGACTATGTGGTCAAGCCCGTCGACACCGCGGTGATGGTCGCCCGGATCCGCGCCCTGCTGCGCCGCGCCGCTTTCCGCCCGTCCGGCGGCCCGGACAACGGTACGGCCCCGGACGGTGGCCGCGACGACGGCAGCCCGCTGGTCTTCGGCGACCTCAGCGTGAACACCCGGGGCATGGAGGTGCACCGGGCCGGTGAGCCGGTCCCGCTGACCCCCACCGAGCTGCGTCTGCTGCTGGAGTTCGCCGCCACCCCCGGTGTGGTGCTCGACCGCCGTACGCTGCTGCGCGAGGTCTGGGACTACGGCTGGGAAGGCGATACCCGGGTCGTCGACCTGTGCGTGCTCCGGCTGCGGAAGAAGATCGGCACCGGCCGGATCGAAACGGTCCGCGGCTTCGGCTACAAGCTCGTCCGGGACTGACCGGCATGGGTTTCCTCAACCCCCGCGCCCTGCGCTGGAAGATCGCGGCCCTGACCGCCCTCGCCTGCTGCGCGGTCGCCGCGGTGATCGCCCTCCTGGTCCGCGACGCCAACCGGGAGCAACTGGTCAAACTGGGGCACGAGCGGGCTATGAACGAACTGTCGGCGGCGGCGGCGGAGTACGAGGAGATGGGGAAGCCCCCGATGACGGCCGGCCTCCTCACTCCGGACGAGGCACCCGCGCCGCTCGTCCGCGACCTGAGGAAACAGAGTGTCAACGGCATCCTGACCGGCGTCTGGTACGAGGTCGACAAGCCCAACAAACACTGGATGTGGGCGGCGACCGCCGTCGACAGCGGCAAGATCCTGACCGTCAAGACCGATATGTACGCGGAGGAGCGCAGCCTCCAGCTGCTGGACCGCTCCGTCGTCAAGTCCGTGCTCGTCGCCCTCGCCGTCGTCGTCCCGCTGGCCGCGCTGGCCACCGAACCCGTCAACCGGCGGCTGGGCCACGGCGCCCGGACCGCCCACGCGATTGCCGCCGGCAATCTCGACGCCCGGATCGGCCGCCGCGGCCGCGCCCGTGACGAGGTCACCGAGATGTCGGCCGCCGTGGACGCCATGGCCGCCGCCCTCCAGCGCAGACTGGAGAACGAGCGCCGGTTCACCGCCGATGTCGCGCACGAGCTGCGCACCCCGCTGATGGGACTGGTCACCACCGCCGGGCTCCTCCCCGACGACGACGAGGTGTCCGTCCTGCTCCGGGACCGGGTACGGGCGCTCAACGCGCTGGTCGAGGATCTGCTGGAGATCTCCCGGCTGGACGCGGGCGTCGAACGGGCCGCCCTCGACGCCGTACCGCTCGGGGAGTTCGTCGCCGACGTCGTACGGCGGCTGGACGCGGGCCCCGGTGTGACCGTCACCGCACCCGCCGGGGACGGCGGGCCGCCGGTGGAGACCGACCCGCGCCGGGTGGAACGGATCGTGGTGAACCTCGTGGTGAACGCCCTGCGGCACGGCGCCGGCCCGGTCCTGGTCACCGTCGCGGGAAACCGGATCTCGGTACGCGACCACGGCCCCGGCTTCCCCGCCGAACTGCTCGACGAGGGACCGCAGCGCTTCCGTACCGGCACGGATGAACGGGGACGCGGACACGGCCTCGGACTGACCGTCGCCCAGGGGCAGGCCGGAGTCCTCGGCGCCCGGCTGTCCTTCGCCAACGCCCCCGACGGCGGGGCCGTCGCCACCCTGGACCTGGGCCCGGTGCCATAACCCGTCCGCCCGCACCCCACAGGTCCTCTCGGCCCGAATACCCGAATACCCGAATACCCGGTTGTCCGGCTGCTAGGTCTGCTCGACCGCGCCCGGTCCCGTCCCGCCGCGCGGCCGGACGGGACCGGGCAGTCCTGTACCTGCTGATCCCCTGCAACCCGGCCGGTCCCCGCCTCGACGCCGACGCCGAAGCCGCCGTCGCCAGGGGGTGAAACCCAACCGAAACAGGGTTCAGCGGTGGCCGAAACCATGTGGTACCGGGGCAGAAGAACCCTTCCCGGAAGGTGATCAGGGTGCTGCACCGCACCCGAACCACCGGAGGTTGCCCCATGTCCGCCGACCGTAAGTCCGCCGCCCCCCGCCGTACCCCTCCCGGCCCCGCGGTCCGGCCCGCCGCCCGCTCCGGCCGGCGCTCCCTCCTCGTCGCCCTGGCCGCCGGAGCCCTGTTCGCCGGGGCGTGCGCCGGACCCGGCGGCAACGACGGCGGGCTGCCCGACGCCGGAGCACCGGCCGCCGCCGTCGCCCGGGTGCTGGACCTGCCCTGGCCGGACGAGGGCCAGGCGAGCGTGGAGGTCGAGGGCATCGGCAGCCTCGGCACCCGGGGGAAGCAGACCCCGGTACCGATAGCCAGCGTCACCAAGGTCATGACCGCCTATGTGATCCTGAAGGACCATCCGCTGAAGGAGGGCGCCCCCGGCGCGACCGTGGTCGCCGACCAGCAGGCCGCCGACGAGTCGTTCTCCTCCGCCGAATCGGCCGCACCCGTGATCGCCGGGCGCTCCTACACCCAGCGCCAGTTGCTGGACATCATGATGGTCTCCTCGGCCAACAACGTGGCCCGGCTGCTGGCCCGCTGGGACGCGGGCAGCCAGGAGGCGTTCGTCGCCAAGATGAACCGGACCGCCGCCGCGCTCGGGATGACCCGCACCACGTACACGGGCGTCAGCGGTATCGAGCCCGATACCCGCAGCACCGCGGCCGACCAGATGAAACTGGCCCGTGCCGCCATGAAGGACCCGGTGTTCCGCGCGATCGTGGCCACGCCCGCCGTGACACCTCCCGGCGGTGTACGGGTCCCCAACACCAACAAGCTGCTCGGCCGCGACGGCGTCGTCGGGCTGAAGACCGGCTCCTCCACCCCGGCGGGCGGCAATCTCGTCTGGGCCGCGGTCCAGGAGGTCGCCGGTACTCCGCGGCTCGTCCTCGGGGTGGTTCTGGGGCAGCGGGCGGGCACCACTCCCGCCCAGGGCAGTGCCGCCGCGCGCGATACCAGCCGGGCCCTGATCGGCGCGGTCCGTACGGAACTTCCCGGCGCCGTCGCCCGGGCGGCCGGACCGGTCGGCTGACCGGCGCGGGCGGGGCGGGCGTACCGCGTCCCGGGGACGGACCGGGCCCGCCGGTGGCTGCCGGCGGGCCCGTGCGAAGCGCGGAAGGACTCAGACCCTGGCCCAGAGGTTGTAGCCACCCCAGCCGTTGGGGGAGCACCACCACACCTTCCCCCAGAGGATCTCGCCCGCGGTACCCGCCGCCTGGCAGGACTCCAGGGTGGGGTAGGAGCCGTGGACGGTCCACGGCCATTCGGCGGCGGCTGCCGCCTTCGTGGTGGGGGCCGCCGCGGGCGCCGCGGCGGACGGGGCCGCGGTGACGGCGAGCGCCCCCGCGGTCAGAGCTGCTGAGCCGAGAACGATTCCGATGCGTCTGATCATGAAGAACTCCCTTGGAGCGGAAGGAAGCGTGACAGAACGGAGAGAATCTTTCGGTGCGAGAGCCGCCCGGCCGGTGGCAAGGGAGAACCTAGCGACGCCGCCGGAGCGCGAACAAGAGGTCTACACCAGAGAAAACACCTTCCGGCGGACCGCGTTGCCCCCTCGCGCCGCTGCCGTCCCGGCTGTCCCCGCAGTCCCGGCGGTCACTCCCCGGGCAGGTCGCGGGACGGGTGCCGGGGCACACTCCGGCGGGGGGTACGGAGCCGGGCATACGGGGCCGCGGGCGCGTCAACGGGCCCTCGCGGGCGCCCGCGTGGCGCGACAGTATGCCGAATCAGTCATGAGCATTTCAACCGTGGTCAAAGGCCGGTCAAGCCGGTAAGTTGTCGCACGCACAGCGGACACGGAGGTCCGGAAAGCGGCGATCCCGCGCAAAGGGGCCACCGGCCGGTGTGTGCCCGACGCCCTGTTTCCGACGAGCGGGCGATCGGGCACCGGACGGTCTCGTCGCCGTCCGTCTCCCCCCGCTGTGCCCGGTGCGCTTCAACGCGGCGCACCGTCCAACGCCGCTTCGCGCGGCGCGCTGTTCCACCTTCCGCGCCCCGTTCCCTGTTGCCGCCGGGTGTTCCCCGCATTCCGTACGGCCGGGCGCGTTCCCCCACTCACCGGCCGCGGCACGACCGCGGCCGGACGACGAAAGGTGTCAGCCCTCCATGCGTACCTCCCACATCACCGGCATCGCCGCCGGTGCCCTCGGGCTCGCCCTGCCGATCGCCCTGGTGCCCGCCACCGGATCCGCCGCCACCGTTCCCGCGCCGCTGGTCTCGGTCGCCCAGGCCCCGGTGGAGACCGAGATCAAGGGCCAGTACATCGTCACCGTCAAGGCCGGCCACGACGCCGCGGCCGTCGCCGGTGCGAAGTCGGTCAGAGCCGACTACGTCTACGACGAGGTCATCAACGGCTTCGCCGCCTCCCTGACCGCGTCCCAGCTGGCCGCCCTCCGCGCGGACAAGCGCATCGCCTCCATCGAGGAGGACCAGAAGGTCGTCTCCAAGGCGACCCAGAACAACGCGCCCTGGGGCCTGGACCGAATAGACCAGCGCACCGGGCGCAACACCACGTACACCTACAACGGCACCGGCGCCGGGGTCACCGCGTACATCATCGACTCCGGCATCTACACCGCCCACCCCGACTTCGGCAACCGGGCCCGCAATGTCTTCGACGCCTTCGGCGGCAACGGCCAGGACTGCAACGGCCACGGCACGCATGTCGCGGGCACCGTGGGCGGCGCGACGTACGGCGTGGCCAAGGCCGTCCAGCTGCGCGGGGTGAAGGTCCTCAACTGCCAGGGCTCGGGGTCCTTCTCGGCCATCATCGCGGGCTTCGACTGGGTCCGGCAGAACGCGGTCAAGCCCGCGGTCGCCAACGCCTCCCTCGGCGGCGGCTACTCGGCCGCCCTCAACAACGCGGCCACCGCCCTGGCCAACTCCGGAGTCCACACCACCGTCGCGGCGGGCAACAACAACCAGAACGCCTGCAACTACTCCCCGGCGAGCGCCCCCGGCGCCCTGTCGATCGCCGCCTCCGACTCCGGCGACAACAAGGCGAGCTTCAGCAACTGGGGCAACTGCACCGACCTCTACGCTCCCGGCGTCGGCGTGGTCTCGACCCGGATGGGCGGCGGCACCACCAGCATGAACGGTACGTCGATGGCCGCGCCGCACGTCGCGGGCGTCGCCGCGCTCTACAAGGGCGCCTACGGTGAGGCGTCCAGCACCACCGTCAACAACTGGATCATCAACAACAGCACCGCGAACGCGATCCGGGGCAATGTCAGCGGCACCCCCAACCGGCTGCTCTTCAAGTCGACTCTCTGAGCCGGCGCTCCGAGGCGGCCTCCGGGCCGCCTCACCGCGCCCCGCGCTGAGGCGGGTCCGGGAGCGCAGGCGGGTCCTGGAGCGCCGGCTCCGGGGTGAGCCGCTCCCGGGCACCACCCGCGGACGCCGCAAGGGCCCGGCCGGTCTCCGGCCGGGCCCCGCGTGCGTGCCGCGCCGGTCAGACCCCGGCGATGGACTGGATCCACGAGCGGTACGCCGTCACATTGGTGTAGGCGGTCGTGGTCTGCCGGTCGCTGGTGGAGGCGACGCCGACCTGGACACCGTTGGCCATCATCGGACCGCCGGAATCACCGCCCGCGGTGATGCCGTCGCCGCGCCGGGCGCAGATGGCCGAGCCGTTGTAGGCGTCGCGGCAGCCGCCGGTCACCACGACCTTCGCGACCTTCAGATACTGCGACTGGCAGTTGATCTCGGAACCGCACTGGGAAGTGGCTCCCCAGCCGTACACCTGGACCGTCTGGTTCACGGTGACCGAGCCCGGTGCGCCCAGGCGCGAGTAGGTCGCCGGCACCGAGCGGTCGAGCCGGACCAGGGAGAGGTCCGAGGAGGAGTGGTTGTAGACCGCGGATCCGTTGGCCACGGTGCCGCCGCTGGTCTGGTCGAGGCTGCCGATACGGAACGACAGCCCGCCGCCGCCGACACAGTGCCGGGCCGTCAGGATCCAGGTCGGGGCGATGATCGTGGCGCTGCAGGTCTGGCGGCCGTTGGAGAACAGCCGGGCCGCCCAGGGTGCGTCGGTGGCATAGCCGCCGCCGATGATCGGCAGGGCCGCGGTGCCGGTCACGGCGTTCGCGGCGGCCGGTGCCGGTGCCTCGGCCGGGGTCTGCGCGGCGGTGGCCGTGGGGGCCAGGAAGCCGGCGGAGAGCGCGGCGGCCGCGAGCGACGGTACGAGTCGTTTGATGCGCATGTGGTCTTCTCCATTGTGTGGGGGATGGAGTTCTGCGGGATGCCGCGGATGACGGACGCCCGCGGGGATGGTGCGGACGTCTTCGGGGTGCAGCCTGCAAGGTAAACTTGGCGCGTGCATGACATGTGGAGCCGGGGGAGAATCTGACAGACGCCGCCCCGCGGGCGCAAGGGGTCTGCGGACGCGAATCGCGGTAACCGGCGGAGAGCGGCGGAGACCCGGGAGCGCCGGAGGGAGCCGGGGGTACGAGGGGAGGCCGGTAGTGCCGGAGGGAGATCGCGGGTACGGGGGGAGACCCGGTAGCGCCGGAGGGAGACCGCGGATACGGGGAGGAGCCCCCGGCCCCGTCGGCCACGGCCCTGCCCCGCCCGGCGTGGTAGGGATCATCCGTACCACCCGGAAACCCACGGAGGCACCCCCATGAGCCCCGAACCCACCCCGGCGGGCGGCGGACTGCACTGCCTGGTCACCGGCGCCACCGGCTATATCGGCGGCCGGCTCGTGCCCGAACTGCTCGCCGCGGGACACCGTGTCAGGGCCGTGGCCCGCTCCCCGCTGGCGCTGCGCGACCATGCCTGGGGCGACCGCGCCGAAGTCGTCCGCGGCGATGTCACCGACGCGGACTCCCTGGCCGCCGCCATGCAGGGCATCGACGTCGCGTACTACCTGGTGCACTCGCTGGGCACCGGGCGCGGATTCGAGGAGACCGACCGCCGGGCCGCGCGGATCTTCGGCGAACAGGCCCGGGCCGCGGGCGTCCGGCGCATCGTCTACCTCGGCGGACTCACCCCGGCCGGAGTGCCGGAACGCGAACTCTCCCCCCATCTGCGCTCCCGCGCCGAGGTCGGCCGGATCCTCCTCGACTCCGGCGTCCCCACCACCGTGCTGCGGGCCGCCGTCATCATCGGCTCGGGCTCCGCCTCCTTCGAGATGCTCCGCTATCTCACCGAACGACTGCCCGTCATGATCACCCCGCGCTGGGTCCGCACCCGGATCCAGCCGGTGGCCGTACGGGACGTCCTCCGGCTGCTCACCGGAAGCGCCACGATGCCCCCGGACGTCAGCCGGGCCTTCGACGTCGGCGGCCCCGACATCCTGACGTACCGCGAGATGATGCTCCGCTATGCGGCCGTCGCCGGACTCCCGCGGCGGCTGATCCTGCCGGTACCCGTCCTCACCCCCCATCTCTCCGCCCTCTGGGTCAGTCTGGTCACCCCCGTCCCCGGGTCCATCGCCCGCCCGCTCGCCGAGTCGCTCCGGCACGAGGTGGTCTGCGCGGAGAACGACATCGCCCGCTATGTACCCGAGGTGCCCGGCCATCCGCTGGACTTCGACACCGCGGTCGCCCTCGCACTGCGCCGGGTCCGCGAGGCGAGGGTCACCACCCGCTGGTCCTCCGCCTCCGTACCGGGCGCTCCCAGCGACCCGCTGCCCACCGACCCCGACTGGGCGGGCGGCAGCCTCTACACGGACGAGCGCGAGCGGACCGTCGACGCGCCCGCGGGGGAGCTGTGGCGGGTCGTCGAGGGCATCGGCGGCGAGAACGGCTGGTACTCCTTCCCGCTCGGCTGGGCCGTCCGCGGCCATCTCGACCGGCTGGCGGGCGGGGTCGGGCTGCGCCGCGGCCGCCGGGACGCCGCCCGGCTGCGGATCGGCGACTCCCTCGACTTCTGGCGCGTCGAGGAGATCGAACCGGGCCGGCTGCTGCGGCTGCGCGCCGAGATGCGGCTTCCCGGGCTGGCCTGGCTGGAGCTGCGCTGCGAACCGCTGGGGGAGGGGCGGGCCCGCTACCGGCAGCGGGCCCTGTTCCATCCGCACGGGCTGCTCGGGCACGCGTACTGGTGGAGCGTCGCCCCCTTCCACGCCTTCGTCTTCGGCGGCATGGCCCGGAACATCACCCGCGCCGCGGCCGCCGGGGCGGGCCGGGACAACGGCCCGGGGTCCGGGTCCCGGGCCGGGTCCGCCGACCGGGGGACACCACCCCCGGGTGCGTGAACCGGTGAGGTGAAAAGCGGCGGGCGGTCGTGGTTCGCCCGCTCCCGGCGGTCAGGGTCGGGCCATGCGAACCCACTCCAGGCTCCGGGCCTGCGCCGCGGCGGCCGCCGCGCTGATCGCCGCCGCCGCGCTGTCCGCCGCGGGCAGCGCGGCCGCCGCCCCCGAACCGAAACCGACCGCGGCGAAACCGGCCGGTAACCCCAAACCGGCGGCATCGAAACCGGCGGAGACATCGAAACCGGCAGCGTCGAAACCGGCGGTGGCCAAACCGGCGGCGACTTCGAAACCGGCCGCGGCCACCCGCCGCGAACCGGCTCCGCTGCGCAGGACGAAGGCGCCCATCCCCGGCCAGTACATCGTCACCCTGAAGAAGGGAGTGAGTCCGGAGTCGGCGGTCGAGGAGGCCGTGCCGGGGCTGAAACCGCTCTTCACCTACGGGGCGGTACTGAACGGCTTCGCCGCGAAACTCACCCCCGCGCAGCTCAAGGCCGTACGGTCGCTCCCCGCCGTCGAAGTGGTCGAGCAGGACGGCACCGCGTCCGGCGGACCCATCACCCCGCGTACCGGCCGCGCCCAGGCCTTCAGCTGGGGCCTCGACCGGATCGACCAGCCGTACCTTCCGCTGAACCAGGAGTTCAACGTCTCCGGGACCGGGGTCGGCGCCACGGCGTACATCATCGACAGCGGCATCGACTACGGCCATCCCGAGTTCGGCGGCCGGGCCGTCGCCGGCTTCGACGCCTTCGGCGGCAACGGGCAGGACTGCAACGGCCACGGCACCCATGTCGCCGGTACGGTCGGCGGAGCGGACTTCGGCGTCGCCCGGCAGGCCAGGCTGGTCAGCGTCCGGGTACTCGGCTGTGACAACAGGGGCCCCTGGTCCGGCATCATCGCGGGCTTCGACTGGGTCGCCCAGAACGCCCGCCAGCCCGCGGTGATCAACGCCTCCCTCGGCGGCGACCGCAACCAGGCCGTCAACAACGCGGCCACCAATGTCTCGCTCCGCGGCATCCTCCCGGTCGTGGGGGGCGGGGGCGGCGGCGGGCGCGCCCGCCCGCGGGCCACCCCCCCCCCCCCCCCCACCCGGCCCCGCCCCGCCCCCCCCCCCCAAAACGGAAAACAAAAAAAA
>NZ_JBSFNQ010000107.1:0-20506 GCF_053981115.1 Streptomyces sp. NPDC003691
CTCGGGCAGAACGGCCGCGCCACCCAGGTCAGCGCCGGCGCCATCACCCCGGGCAAGGCCTTCGGGGACGACCGCACCTGGCCCGCGGAGGCACCCGAGGCCGTCAACACCCCGGCGCTCGCCGAGGGCAGCCGCAATACCGTCTGCTCGGTGCTGCGGGAGGTGGCCGAGGACGGCCGGACCACCCTCGGCACCTGGGCGGGCACCGACTTCCCGGCCGAACTGCCGACCGGTTCCACCAGCGCGTACGTCACCCCCGGATCCGGTCTGCTGTTCCGGCAGTTCCAGGGGTCGGCCACCGGTGCCGGGGCACTGTTCCTGGTCACCGACACCGGACTGCGGTACGCCATGCAGTCCAACAGCGACAGCGCCACCGACGACTCCGGCATCGGGACGAACGAGAAGGAGCAGCAGGAACAGGAGACGCAGACCCAGCTGGCGCAGCGGCAGCTCGGCTACAAGGACGTGAACCCGGTCCCGGTCCCGGCCGCCTGGTCCGCCTTCCTCCCCACCGGACCGCGGCTCTCGACGGGCGCGGCCAACGAGCCGCAGGGCTCATGAGGGCGGGTACGGAGATGACGCGGACCGTCCGGGCGCTGGCGCTCGGCGCGGCGACGGCGCTCGCCGTGGTCGCGGTGCCGGTCACCGCGGGCCCGGCGGCCGCGGAGAGCACCCAGTGCGAGTACCCCGGGAAGCTGTACAAGGGACGCCCCTGGGCGCTCCAGCGGGTACTCCTCGACGAACTGTGGAAGCAGTCCACCGGCAAGGGGGTGAAGGTCGCCGTCATCGACACCGGCGTCGACATCAAACACCCCCAGCTCAGGAACGCCGTGGACGCGAAGAACGGCCTCAACCTGCTGCCCGCGAAGAACAAGAAGGGCGAGAAGGTCGAACGGGGCGCGGGCAACGGCACCACCGACGAGGTCGGACACGGCACCAAGGTCGCCGGGATCATCGCCGCCCGGCCCGCGCCCGGCACCGGCTTCGTCGGTCTCGCCCCCGGCGCGGTGATCATCCCCGTCAAGCAGAACGACGCCGAGGGCAACGGCGACGCGGCCAGCCTCACGAAGGCCATCAACGAGGCGGTCGACCGGGGCGCCGGGGTCATCAACATCTCTCAGGACACGGCGAACGCCGTCGCCCCCGCCCGGCAGCTGGAGGACGCCGTCCGGCGCGCCCTGGACAAGGGCGTGGTGGTCGTCGCCTCGGCGGGCAACGACGGATTGGGCGGCAACGTCAAGAAGACGTACCCCGCCTCGTACGAAGGCGTCCTCGCGGTCGCCTCGTCGGACCGGAA
This sequence comes from Streptomyces sp. NPDC003691, assembly GCF_053981115.1. Lineage (NCBI taxonomy): Bacteria > Bacillati > Actinomycetota > Actinomycetes > Kitasatosporales > Streptomycetaceae > Streptomyces > Streptomyces sp. NPDC003691. The sequence goes on from NZ_JBSFNQ010000107.1 coordinate 1,298, forward strand.
CAACGAACGGGCGGCCTTCTCCCAGTCCGGGGACTTCGTGGGGGTCGCCGCCCCCGGCGTCGACATGATCACCACGGTCCCGCTCGGCGGCCACTGCGCCGACAACGGCACCAGCTTCTCGGCCCCGTACGTCGCCGCGGTCGCCGCGCTCGTCAAGGCGAAGCACCCCGACTGGACGCCCCGTCAGATCGTGGCCCAGATCCAGCAGACGGCGGAGCGTTCGACCCCCGGGCACGACCGCCTGGTGGGCTGGGGTGTCGTCGACCCGGTACGGGCCCTGACGGAGGACGAGCGGCCCATCGAACAGCCGGTGGCGCAGGAGGGCCTGGCCAAGGGCGAGGCCCCGAGCCCCGCCCGCTTCGACCTCGGCGAGACCGCGGAGGAGCGCAACGCCCGTCTCGCCACGTACGTCGTGATCGGCGGAGGCGTCCTGGTCGCCGCGATCGCGGGCATGGCCGTCGCGCTCCGGGACTCCCGCCGCAGGACGAACCGGATCGCGGGCGGCTGAGCCGCCCGCGCCGGGGTCCGCCGCGCCGCCGGCACATCGGGGGCTCCGGGTCCGTCCGGGGAGATCCTGGGGAGACCCGGCGCTCCCGGGCGGCCCGGCTGCACCGGCATGATGAGATGTCTGCCGTGCACCCGGTCGCGGTTTCCCTGTCGCATAAGCCACTTGGGGCTGTCATAGCCAGTAGCTAGAGTGGTAAGCGGTCTCATTTCTGATGATGACCGGATCACCGTACTGGCAATACGGTGCAGCAGTAACAAACGGGGAGGAATAGGGCAAAGTGGTCTATCCAGCCGATGGCGGGGGCGGAGGCGGGAGCAGGCGCAGAGGTGACTTCGAAAAGGGTTACCTGGCGCTCACGACCTTCCAGAAGCGGGTGAACACCCTGCTCGCCACTTTCAACAGCAGTGCCGCAGGCAAATCCAAGGTCGCCGAACAGACCGTCTCGCGCCAGTCCCTCAGCGGACCGGGCGCTCCGTTCTCGGAAGCGGACGGCCTCTTCCACCAGTACAACCGTGTCCACCAGGCCCTGACGACGCTCTCCCGGAGCCTGGGCGACCAGATCGACGCCCTCAACATCGCCGTCTACGCGGCCGATGTCGGCACCGACAACGTCGACGAAGAACGCCGCGTCCGCTTCGCCCAGATCCAGGCCCGCCTGGACCAGGAGCGCGCCACCGAACGCGAGCGCGAGCGTCCGAAGGCGGACGAGCCGAAGAAGGTCGACGAGAAGAACGCCGGAACGGAATGGCGGTGACACATGACTGACCACGACGCACAGCCCGAGCTCACCCCCGCCGAACAGCGCGAGGAGGACCTCGCCCGGGTCGACCGGCAGCTCGACGTCACCGACGTCGCCCGCAAGGTCACCTCGATCTTCGGCGGCAACGGATTCTTCGCGCGTACCGATTTCGAGGGACACGAGCTCAACATCATGATCGACATGGTGCTGAACGCGAACCCGGCCGACCTCGAAAGCGCCGGCGACAACCTCTGGAACGCCCGCAAGGCCCTCCGCGACGCCGCCGAGGAACTCCGCACCAACATCAAGGACGTCCACTGGGAAGGCGCCTCCGGCGAGGCCTTCCGCGACTTCGGCCGCGCCCTCGCCGACCACGCCGACCAGCTGAGCACCTTCGCCGACATCGCCGCCACCCAGATCCGCGTGGCCGGCACGGGCCTCGCCTCGGTCCGCAACTCCATGCCGGAACGCGACCTCCGCCTGATCAAACACAACGCCAAGACGATGCCGCTCCCGGAACGGGTGGACACCAACCCGGACTTCGTGGCGGCGAAGAAGGTGGAGAAGAACCGCCAGGAGGCCATCAACCAGATGAACCGGCTGGCGTCGTTCTACGCGGTCTCGGAACAGACACTGGCGGGGCAGGAACCGCCGAAGTTCACGAAGGTGCTGAACGCGGATGTACCGCGCCCTCGTGGCACGGACTTCCTGCCGCCCAGCAGGAGCACCAGAACGGCTATCTCAGGATCTCCTGAAAGTCGCCCGGCAAGGAATCGGAGTGGCGAGCCGACAGCGACGGGCGAAAGGCCCCGTGCCGAGGTCGGCATGATCCCTCCCTCGATTCCCGGTCGTGATCCTTCGATGCAGATCGACAGCGTCGCGCCGCCGGCGGCGCCGCCCACAACGCCCAATGGCACACCTCCCGTCGTCACATCACCACCCTCGGTCGGCTCTCCTCCGACGGCACAGCATCCGCCTGTGATCCCACCCGTGATCGGCACACCGCCGGGTAAATTCGGCCCCGGACCTTCGGGGCCCGGGGAGAATGCCGTCAAGGCAACGGGAGGGCCGGGGCTGGGAAGTGGGAAAGCGTCGGCGGGCGGTACCAGTGGTCAGCCAAGCGCTCAAGGACGGCCCGGCATTATCGGTGGCGGATCCCCTACTTCCACAGGACCTAGTCCTGCGGGACGGCCTGCTGGACCGGTGGGAGGCGGAGGCACATCGGCGCCGATGGGGCGCGCCAATCCGATGGGGATGGGGCCCGCTGCGGGCGGGCAGGGGCCGATGGCGGGCCGTGGAGGAACGGCAGGACAGCCCGTCACGGGGCGAGGAGCTTCAACCACCGCGGGTTCGCGCACGGGCCGCGACGGAATTGTCGGCGGCACACCTCAGCGAACCACCGCCGGTCCGAACGCGTCGCGTATTCCCCGGGGCACCATCGTGGGGGCAGAGGGCCAGGGTGCCACTCGTCCCGTGACGGCTCGGCCCGGAGGCGCTGTCGGTACAGGGCCCATCACAGGTGCCCCCAGGACGGGAACCGGTTCGACCTCGCGCCCGGGGCAGGCAGGCTTTACCACTGGAGGAACGGGGCTCGTCGGAGGCCGCCCAGGGCGAAACCCGTCCGACGGTGAACGGGACCGTTCGGAATCGACGCGCCCGGACTACCTGACGGAAGACGAAGAGACATGGACGGCGCAGCGGCGTAATGCTGGGCCACCGGTGATCGACTGAGTACAGGGAAGGTTCGGAAGCCAGGATGACGGCACGAATGATCCAGACACGGAAGCGAGGCCTCGCTCGCGCAGCGCGGAGCAGCGCGATCTGTACCTTGGCCGCGGTCTGTGTCTGGGCCGGGAGCGTTCCTGCCACGGCGTCGGCCGCCGGGGCCGCCGAGGGACTGCCCGGGCAGTGGTACCTCAAGGCCATGGGCGCGGAGGACATGTGGAAGTCCTCGACCGGTAAGGGTGTCAAGGTTGCGGTCATCGATACCGGAGTGAATTCCTCGACCCCCTCGCTGAAGGGGAGAGTGCTGGAGGGCTTCGATGCGTCTGGCGCGCCGGGAGAGGAAACGGACGACTATGACGGTCACGGCACATCCATGGCCGAGTTGATTGCAGGTACTGGAAAGGGGGGTGGTCTGCGGGGACTCGCTCCCGATGTGCAGATCATTCCGATGCGTGTGGCAGACACGGAATTCCAGAATCGTCACAAGACGAACGCCAGGGATGCTGCCGATGCCATCCGGGCAGCCGCTGACAGTGATGCAAAGATCATCAGTATGTCCGTGGGGAGTGAATACTCGGATCCCCAGGAGCGGGCAGCTGTTGAGTATGCGGCGAGCAAGGGGAAGCTCTTCTTCGCTTCGGCGGGCAACAATGCTCAGGACGGCAACAAGCCGATCTATCCGGCGGCCTATCCGGACGTGGTGGGCGTAGCTTCGGCCGATCGGAAGGGCACGGTGGCCAAGTACTCGCAGCACGGTGACAACGTGGACATCACGGCACCGGGTACGGATGTTGTGGCCTGGTGCGACGAGTCTTTCAAGAAGTACTGCAAGAGCAGCGGCACGAGCGCCTCCGCAGCGATCGCCTCCGCCTCCGCCGCCCTCGTCTGGTCCGCCAACCCCGACTGGACCGCCAACCAGGTCCTTCGTGCCCTCATCGACACCGCGGGGCGAAGCTGGGCCAAGGGCACCCGGAGCAATTACCTCGGTCACGGGCTGATCCGACCCGCGCAGATCGTCGTCGACAAGAAGGGCGATCCCGGCGCCCCGGACATCAGCCCCCTCACCAACCAGAAGACGGGCGGCTCGCCCGCCGCCTCCGCGACTCCTTCTGCACCAGCCTCGTCACAGCAGCCGAAGAGTAATTCCGAAGGCGACACCGCCGTGGCAGGCTCCGCCAAGAAGGCCGCGGAGAAGGACGACGGCAATACCGGTCTCGTCATCGGAGGCATCGCAGCCGTCGTGGTCCTCGCCGGAGGAGCGTTCGTCTTCCTGCGTCGGCGTGCCGCCTGACCGCACGCCTCGCACACCAGCCACTACGCAATACCCCAGAAGAAACAGGGAAAGGAAGACCGGGATATGTCAGCAGTCCAGAAGGTCGGCGATCAGAGTCTCAAGGATTTCCAGGACGAGATCTCGCGGCAGTTCGAGGACATCAAGGGCCAGCTGCAGAGCCTCCAGGGCGTCATCGACAGCCTGGAAGGCTCCTGGAAGGGCATCGGCGCCGGTGCCTTCGATGTGAAGCAGGCCGAGATCAACCAGGGCATGGTGCGCATCGCGAAGCTGCTGCTCAACTTCCAGGAAGCGATCCAGGTCACCCGCACCACGGCCGGCAACACCGAAGACGAGGTCCGGGCCGCCCTCCAGGGCGTCGACGTGACCGCGGGCTTCTCCGGTGACGCCGGGGCGACCCGTGCCGCGACCTCGAACATCGCCGGATACTGACGAACCTCGCGGTTCGGCACACCACAGCAGAACTACTTTCACGAATGGCAGTTGGAGGACGATTCATGGCACAGGGCAACGACGGCCTCATGCTCGTTACGTACTCTTCGCTGGAGCAGGCGGCGAGCACGATCGAGAAGCAGGCGCAGCGTCTGGACACGACGCTCGAAGACCTTCAGAACAAGATCCGCAGCGTCTCCGCCACCTTCGAGGGTGACGCCAAGACCGCCGCCGACGCGGCCCACAAGAAGTGGGACAACGAGACGCGGCAGATCCACAACGCCCTGAAGGGCATCGCGCGAGCCGTCCGCGAGGCCGGTCCTGCGTACCAGGCGGGGGACAAGAAGGCCGCCGGCTACTTCTAAGGTCTCTGTCCGGTCCTGTCGGCACCGGACCGCTGCGAAGCGGTGACGCCGACAAAGAGATGAGATACCAGGGTGGGCATGCGCGGGAGATGCCCACCCTGGTTCTGTCTCCGGCACGTCGGCACGCGGACCGCCGACAGCGCACCACTCCCTAGGCTCCTGGGGGCAGTGCCTCAGGTACCTGCTGAGGAAGCCGGGAAGCAGCCCCACAACCCAGGCGTTCCGCAACCTTCCGGGAGACCGAGTTGAGGACAGCCATGCGCTCGTCGGCCGTGGACTCCACGGCTAGCGGGCGGGGCGTCGACATCGAAGACCTCACGAAGGGCATGCTGCCCTTTTCACCCTTGGTCGCACATGGGAAGAAGATCTGAGCCGATGCATCGCCATTGACTGCGGCGTACGTTCCGATCGCATAGAGCAGCTTTCTCTTGCTTTCCTGCGGAGTTGTACGAGGGGACGAGGTCCGGACTTCGACATCGATCGTGAAGAGGGGAAAATCATCTCCGTCATCGGTCGAGTAGACGCTACAGATGGAACGCTGCTGAACGCCCTTGTGCAGCCCTTTGGCCATAGCGTCGAGGGTGAACTCGTCCCCCGGAAGCTCTTCGAACCGATCGATTCGACTGGCCTTCTCCAGTGCAGCTTGTGCACCTGCGTCCAGAGTGCTGTCGCAGAGTTCTGCCGCAGAGACCCCCGGCGGTCCGTCGCCGGTGGCGCCATCGCTGCATCCGGTGACACCCAAGGCGAAGACCATGGGCAGAACGGCCCAGCGGGCGACAGCGCCGACTGGTGCAGCACCGGTGCGGGAACGGTGGATCATTTCTCATCACCCCTTGTAGGGAGGCCGTCCGCGGAACTCGTTCTGGTGAGATCCGGTTCCCAGGTACCCCGCCTTAATGGCTTCCTTCCAGTTCTCCCGGTCGGCTCGCTCATCTAAGGAGGGGTTTGCTTCGAGGTACGCCTCGTATCCCTGCGCGATGGAGTTGACCCCCTTCGCGTAGAAATCTCTGCTCGTCATCTGCGCCTGCTCGCGGGGATCCTGCTGCGAGCCCTCGACCCCCTTGTCGATCTGCTGGCCGAGGAAGGTACTGACCGCGCCGCCCACAGTCTCGGCTGCCAGCGGAGCGAGAGCTATGGCGGCCCCTGTCGATCCCGGTACGGGAATGGCCGCCACTCCGATGCCGACCACAGCGCCGACCGCGAACTTCCCCCACTCCGCCGAACGGCCGAGTGACGCGTTGGCGGCCTCCGAGTTCGCTCCGTACGTCAGCTCCGCCTGCCTGACCCTGGCGTTGTCGAGGATTCCCCGTGCTTCGGCTTCCGCGGAGATGGCGTCGCGTGCCGCGTCGATATTGGTGTCGCTGGTCGCGGGGTGGGCATCGAGCATGCTGAGCGTGTACAGGTGCTGCGCCGATGTCACTACGCCGTGCGAGGTCTCGTGCTGTCCCAGAACGCTGAGGAAGTCGATGGCCCCCTGCTCTCCGAAATCTGCCCGTCCGTCATATTTTGCCGGGAAGCCTGTTGCGTCCTTGCCCCCTTCTCCGATCCCTGACAGGTGGTAGTTGATGTCGTCGATATAAGCGGCACCCATCTTTCCCAGGCTGTCCACCATCTCGGGGCTTCCATGCAGCATTTTGGGGCCGTCTTCGCCGCCGTAGAGGTAGGCGATCTGTTCCATGACGTCCGCGGTTTCCGCCGTACGGAGATCGCCTGCCTGCGGTGGAACACCCTTTTCCGTAGTCGGGACGGCGTCGTAGGCATATCCGGTGGTGGCGGCCTCCAGGGCGTGCCCCAGTGCATCACGCCCCACGACGACCTTGTCGTCCCCGCCGATGATCGGTGCGTCGGAGAGCCAAGTGCGCTCCTTCGTGAGGTAGGCAAGGTGCTCATTGACCTCGGATGCCTTGTCCACCCGCCCTTCGATGCCGATCGGCGGTGCGAAGAAGTCGGTCGCCGCTCCCGGATTGTGGCCGAGGGCCTCCAGGAATCCGGTGACCGGATCCCGGCCCCGGTCGTTCTTCCCCCAGTAGTTGAGATCGCCCTGGTTCCAGTTGTTGATCCAGGGGTTCACATCCTTGGCGCTGTTCGCCTTGTCGAAGGCGATGAGATTGTTTCCGTAGTCGTTCAGGAATGCGTCGTCGTAGTCGCCGAATCGCATCAAGTTGCTCATGACGGCGAAGCCGCGTGGATTGTTGGCGTCGTCGATTCCGAGATTCTCTTTGCCCAGCCCCACCATCTGGGATTCCCAGGTCTGCATTGTGGAACTGTTCGACAGTGTGGCCGTTCCCAGTGTGATGCCGAGGTTCTTCTGGAGCTGCTTGGCCTGTTCGCCGCGTTTCGGGTCGTAACGCATTCCCTGGGAGGGGTCGGCGATCCCGGCATAGAATTCGAGAGTCCGCTTCGGGCCCACGTCGACCGCGAATTTCTCGGCGAACAGAGGATCTGTGCTGTAGCGGGCCAGGGTGCTGTTGAGCCGGGTCAGTTCCTCGTTGGTGACATCATGGGGATTCTTCCTGAGGATCTGTGCCGCCTCGTCGGCGGCCTTGAGGGCGTCTGCTCCGCTGTCCCGGTCGGCGTAGGCGGCAGCCGAGAAACCGATATCGGTCCGGTCGACCAATGCGCGCAGTACCCGGGCGGCGCTGGTGTCGCTTTCGGTGGCGCCGTTGAGGATGGCCTGGATCTCGTCCCGCAGAGTGACAGTGTCGTCCGGGGTGTTCTCCGGCACCTTTGTGCCCGGGGCGGCCCGGTCAGGACGAACGGTCTTGGTTACGGTGAAGCCGCCGTCGCCCGTAGAAGTCACCGTGAGGTTCTTGCTCCGCCCGCGCTCCAGGGCGTCATTGAGTTTCCCCTGGTAGGCCTTCAGTTCGTCCCGGGTGTCGCGGAGGATGTTGCGGATGGACGTTGCCTGGGTCCGGGCATCGGAGAACTCCCGGGTGGTTTTTGTGATGAACTGGCGTGAGACAGTCGCGTTCACCCCCTTCCAGTCGGCTTTCTCCGCTTTGCCGCGTAACCCGGTGCGGGCTTCCTCTTCCAACTTCTCCAGATTGCCGACGACCTTCGTCCAGTCGCTGACCGCGTCGTCCAGTCCATCGAACTTCGCGGAGCGCAGTGCGTCTAATTCCATCAGGCGTTTTTCTTCTCCCCGTCGGATCCGCCGGGCTTGCCGGTGGGGGTGTCGGGTTCCTCGAATCCCCGATCCAGAGTCCCGATGCTGCTCATGCTGCGACGGATCCACTCGTCGTCGTCCCGGTGCGTCTTGTTGCTGAAATCCATGTGGTTCGAGATGTGGGCGCATGCGTCCATAAGAGTGCCCAGCTGTTTGTCCCAGCGGGTGGCCACGTGCTTCAGGGCCCCGCCCAGGATGAACTTCTGGGCCGTGAGGGCGTCCCCGGCCCGGTCCGTGCTGGGGACCACCGCCTGCCGGACCTCCGGCCACAATCGGTTGTACAGCTTGTACGCCTGATCGCCGACCGCCGCCAGGTCCTTCCGGCTGACCTGGAGGTCGCCGGTGCCTGCGGCAGGCAGGCGTTCGTCGTCCGGTACCCCGTTCAGCCGCATCTGCTCCGTGCCGCGCTCCGCGGCCGACGCCTTGAGCCGGTCCCACTCTTCCCACGCCATAGGGTTCTCCCCCTTCTCCCGCCCCACCGGGGCGGTATGCGGAATTCATTCGACCGGTGAGCCGGTCACGTTCGTGCGACCGATCGGGTGACCGGTGACTGCCCGGTCGCCGAAACCGAAGGGGCCCGGCGGCAGTTGCCGCCGGGCCCCTTTCTCATCCCAGTTCCTCCGGTACCAGCCCCGTCTGCACCAGCGGATTCCCCCGCTGCCGTGAGACGAAGATCCCCCGCCCCGCCGGCATCGGCCGCATTCGGACGCCGCCCAGGATGTCGCCTTCCTGTGGGTCCCCGGAGAGCAGAATGCCCTGCGCGCCGAGTTCCATCATGCGTTGCATGAAGGGTTCGTACGAGGACCTGCTCGCCCCGGCCGCGCTGCGGGCGATGATGAAGCGGACGCCCACGTCCCGGGCGAAGGGCAGGTTCTCGGTCAGTTTGCTCAGCGGGTTTCCGCTGGACGTCGAGACCAGGTCGTAGTCGTCGACGACCACGTACACCGAGGGGCCCCGCCACCAGCTCCGCTCCCGCAGCTGCTGGGCGGTGACGTCCGCCGACGGGGTGCGGCGCTGCATCAGGTCGGCGAGGGCGTCGACATGGTGCTCCATGGCGTTGGACATGGGGACGTACTCGGCGAGGTGCGTCGCCGGGGTCACGTCCAGCAGCGCCCGCCGGTTGTCGATTACGAAGAACTTCGCGGAGTCCCCGTCGTACCGCTCCGTCAGCTGTTTGATCAGCAGCTTCAGCAGGTTGGACTTACCGGATTCGCTGTCGCCGAAGACCAGGAAGAACGGGTCGCGCTCGAAGTTCAGCCAGACCGGTTCGAGGTTGTTCTCGTCGATGCCGAAGGTGATGCCGCGGTCCGGGTCCGCCTGGCCGCCGGGCAGCCTGGACGCCGGGAGTTCGCGGGGGAGGAGCCGTACCGCGGGGGCGCCGGGGGCGGTCCAGTGGCGGGTGACCTCCTGGGTCATCGCCGCGGTCGCCTCGGACAGGTCACTGTCCGAGTTGATGCCGTCGATCCGCGGCACCGCCGCCATGAAGTGCAGCTTCTCCGGTGTCAGACCCCGCCCGGGCACCCCGGTGGGGACGTTTGCCGCGACCCTGCGGTCCAGTTCGGAGTCCATGGTGTCACCGAGCCGCAGCTCCAGCCGGTTCATCAGGAGGTCCTTGAGATTGGCGCGGACCTCCATCGAACGGCCGGCGGTCAGCACGATGTGGATGCCGTAGCCCAGGCCCCGCGCGGCGATGTCCAGGACGGCCGGTTCCAGCGCCTCGTAGTCCGTACGGAAGTTCCCCCAGCCGTCGATCACCAGGAAGACATCGCCCCAGGGCTGGTCCGTCACCGAGATGTCGCCGCGGGCCCGCATGGCCCGGAAGGTGCCGATGGAGTCGATGCCGGCGCTGCGGAAGTACTCCTCGCGCCGGGTGAGGATGCCGTACACCTCGGCCACCGTCCGCCGTACCCGCTCGGGGTCGAGCCGGGACGCGATCCCGCCGACGTGCGGCAGCCCGGCGACCGACGACATACCGCCGCCGCCGAAGTCGAGTCCGTAGAACTGCACCTCGTGCGGGGTGTGGGTGAGGGCGAACGCGGAGACGAGGGCCCGCAGGAGGGTCGACTTTCCGGACTGCGGGCCGCCGATGATCTGCATATGGCCCGCGGCGCCCGAGAAGTCCCGGTAGAGGGTGTCCCGCCGCTGCTCGAAGGGCTTGTCGACGACTCCGAGCGGGACGACGAGCCGTCCCGCGCCCTCGTAGCCGGGCTGGGTGAGCCCGCGCCCCGGTACGTTCGCCAGCCCCGGAACGATCTCGTCCAGCGACGGCGGGTTGTCCAGCGGCGGCAGCCACACCCGGTGTGCCTCGGCGCCGCGCCCCTCCAGCCTCCGCACGATGACATCGAGGACGGAGTCGGCGAGCGCGTCGTCCTCGGGGGTCCGGGCGTCGGGTACGGCCGCCTGCGCGGCCTGCTGGATGTAGCGCACCGGCACCGGCGCGGCCGTGAACCGTACCGGCCGCCGGTCCACCGGCAGCGGCCCGCCCGCCGCGGCGGCCCGGCTGCTGCCCTCCCGGTAGACCCCGGAGACGTACGCCGCCTTGAACCGCACCATCTCGTCCGTACCGAACTTGAGGTAGCCGGAGCCCGGCACATTGGGCAGCGTGTAGGCGTCGGGGACACCGATGGCGGCCCGTGACTCGGCCGCGGAGAAGGTCCGCAGGCCGATCCGGTACGAGAGGTACGTCTCCAGGCCCCGCAGCCGTCCCTCCTCCAGCCGCTGCGACGCGAGCAGCAGATGGACTCCGAGGGAGCGGCCGATCCGGCCGATCTGCACGAACATCTCGATGAAGTCCGGCATCGCGGTCAGCAGCTCGCTGAACTCGTCGATCACCAGCACCAGTGAGGGGATGGGCTGGAGCGGGGCGCCCGCGGCCCGGGCCTTCTCGTAGTCGTGGATATTGGCGTAGTTGCCCGCGTCGCGCAGCAGCTCCTGCCGCCGGTTCAGCTCGCCCCGGATGGAGTCGCCCATCCGGTCCACCAGCGTCAGATCGTCCGCCAGGTTGGTGATCACGGCCGCGACGTGCGGCATCTGCGACATCCCGGCGAAGGTCGCACCGCCCTTGAAGTCCGCCAGGACGAAGTTCAGGGTCTCGGAGGAGTGGGTGACCGCGAGTCCCAGGACCAGGGTGCGCAGCAGCTCGGACTTGCCGGAGCCGGTGGCTCCGACGCAGAGCCCGTGCGGCCCCATGCCCTCCTGCGCCGCCTCCTTGAGGTCGAGCATGACGGGTATCCCGTCCTCGCCGACACCGATCGGGACGCGCAGCCGCTCCGACTGGGAGCGCGGCCGCCAGGTGCGGCTGACGTCGACGGAGGCCGCGTCGCCCAGGTTCAGCAGATCGGTGAAGTCGAGATTGGCGAGCAGCGGTTCGTCGTCGTCCCCGCCGCTGCCCATCCGCAGCGGCGCGAGCTGGCGCGCCAGCGCCTCGGCCGCCTCGGCGCCGAGCAGGTCCGGCGTACCGTCGTACACCATCCCGTGCCCCGACTCCAGCTTCAGCGAATCGGGGGTGACGATCACCGAGAGGCCGCCGCGCGGGCCGCTGGGTTCGCCGGGTACGACCTCTATCACCGTGACGCCCTGGATGCCCTCGGGCGCCGCCAGCGGGGAGGCCGGGGTCACGGACTGGCCGTCGAGGACGACCACGATATGCGGCTGGTCGAGCAGCGGCTGTCCGCCGCCCTGGAAACGGGGGCGGCCGTCGACCCGGGCCGCGAGCAGCTCGTCGAGCTCCCGCGGGTCGACGGTGATCAGCCGGCGGCTGCCCGCTCCGTCGCCCTCGCCGCCCGCCTGGAGATGCGGCAGCCACTTCGCCCACTCCCAGTGGTCCACGGCCTCACGGCTCGCCGCGATCACGACGGTCAGATCGTCGGGGGAGTGCAGCGAGGCCAGCGAGGCGACCATGGAACGGGCGCTGGACCGTACGGAATCGGGGCGTCCGCCGATGGTGAGGTGGTAGAAGGCGCGCAGCGAGACCGCCAGCGGCAGCCCGTCGAGGGTGCTGTGCGCGGTGAGGAACTGCCGCATGGCGCTCGCCGTCAGCGGCTCCAGATCGTCGACCGGCGCGGTCTCGGGCGCCAGGATCGGGGTGGCGAGCTGCTGGCTGCCCAGACCGATCCGCACCTGGCCGAAGTCGGGGTCGCCGACCCGGCGCTCCCAGACCCGGCTGCCCTCGGCGACCAGCGCCCACAGCTGCTCCGGCGACGGGTGCAGGTAGTACTGGGCGTCCCGCTGGAGCCGCGCGGTCCGCTGCACCTGACGCCGGGTCTGGTTGAGGTACTTCAGATAGTCCCGTCGCAGATCGGCGAGTTCCCCCTGGGTGCCGCGGCGGTAGCGGACCAGCATCGCGATGGCCATGGCGATCGTCGAGGCGATCATGATCATGCCCATGATCCGCATGATGGGGTTGTTCGTCATGAAGAAGAACACCACCGAGCCGCCCATGCCCAGCATCGGCAGCAACTGCATCAGCGCGCCCTCCTGCTGCCCGCGGGGCAGTTCCGGAGGAGGCTGCAGCTGAAGGGGGTCGCCGGGCACCTCGGAAGGCAGGGCCCGTGGTGGGCGCTTGACGACGATCTGACTCACAAGCTCACCAATTCCCTTGCCGGACGGAAATGTTCCTATCGGCGCCCCCGTGGCGACGGTCCCGTCCGCGGTGAGGGATCCTACTTGCGCGCCGCGCAGGGGGTGCGGGGTAGGGTGACGCGACCGGTTCGCGCACCGGGGCGACCCCCGCGAATCATCCGCGAATCACCGGGAAATCGCCGGGGAATGCGGGTCGTTCGGAGCGCGTGGCCGGTCCGGTGGAAATGCCCGGGGGAAAGGAATGCGGACCGACGGGACGAATTCGGACCGTCCGGGCGGAGTGCAAAGCGGGGCCTTTCGAGCGCGACGCCGGTCCGTACGATGTCCGCCCGCCGTATGCAGGTGAAGTGTGAAGCCTTCGTACGGAGTCGGTGGGCGTGTCGTGCAGGCCTCGCCGGACGCGTGCGTACGCCCCGATGGTGTCCACGGCGGCCCGGCCGGGGCAGGACGTACCGGGCTGGACCGGGCCGGACCGGACGCGGAACCGTGACCCGACCGGGTGACGGGGCGACCGGGCACGTGCGTACGGCCCGCTTCCGGGCCGGTGCGGGTGAACATCACGAGGGGATGCAGCAGGTGAGTATGGTGACCTCAGCGGCGGCGCAGGGGCCCGGCCAGTCCGGACCGGTGACCCCGTCCAGCAGCGGAACCGGCTTCTGCCGGGTGACGGTCGTCGCGCCGGACGGCCGCGTCGACGTCGCCCTGCCCGAGGACATCGCCGTCGCGGACCTCTACCCGGAGCTGCTCCGGCTCTCCGGCCAGAGCCCCGAACCCGGCGCCCCCGTCGGCTACCACCTGGTACGCCGCGACGGCACCGTCCTCGACAGCGCCCGCTCCCTCGGCGCCCAGCGCATCCTCGACGGCGAACTGCTCTCCCTGCGCCCCTTCGCCGAGTCGCTGCCCCCGGCCGTCTTCGACGACGTCTCCGACGCCGTCGCCACCGCCGTGGCCAGGGACCGCACCCTGTGGAGCGACGCCCTGATGCGCGGCGCCGGCCTCTTCGGCGGCTCCGTCCTGCTGCTTCTGCTCGCCTTCGTGCTCTGGACCTCCGACCCCCGCAACGACATGCACGGACTGCCGGGCGTACTCGCCGGGGTCGCCGCGCTGCTGCTGCTCGCCCTCGCGGGCATCCGCGCCCGGGTCTACGACGACCGGGCCTCCGCCGTCGCCCTCGGCCTCGGCGCCATGGCCAACGCCGCCATCGGCGGCAGCGGACTGCTGCCGCCCGCCGACGGCCAGGGCATCGGCAAGCTCCAGTTCCTGCTCGCCTGTGCCGCCGTCCTGGTCGTCGCGGTGATCCTCACCATCGCCGCCCCCGGCGGCGACGGCCCCTTCGTCGCCTTCGTCTTCGCCGCCGTGATCGGCGTGCTCGCCACCTTCGTGGCGATCCTCCAGGAGCTGACCCCGGTCGAGACGGCCGCGATGTGCGCCCCGCTCGCCGTCGGCACCCTCGCCTTCCTGCCCGGCCTCTCCACCCGTTTCGCCCGGCTCCCCATCGGCTTCGACCCGCCCCGCACCACCGTCGGCGACTACGGCTCCGACGAGGAGCCCGGCGGCCCCGTCGACGGCGAGCGGATCGCGGCCCAGGCCCGCCGCGGCCACGAACTGCTCGTCGGCCTGGTCGGCGGCTGCGCCCTGGTGGCCGTGGGCGCCGGCGCGGTGCTCGGCTTCTCCGACAACGTCTGGGGCCAGCTCCTCGCCCTGGCGACCGGGATCGCGATGCTGATGCGGGCCCACCTCTTCCGCTACACCGCGCAGGTCGGCTGCGCCCTGGCCGCCGGTCTGGGCTGCCTCGTCCTGCTGGGCCTCGGCCTGGCGATCAACCCCCCGGTCGAGCTGATGGCGGACGCCTTCCGGGGCGACACCACCGCGCTCGACATCCGTACGGTGTGGCTGGCCGCCGCCGTCGCCGGGGTCGCCGCGCTGATCACCGCCATCGGCCTGATCGTCCCGCGCACCGGCGTCACTCCCTTCTGGGGCCGCTTCCTGGAGATCGCCGAGACCTTCATCCTGCTGACGCTGCTCCCGCTCTGCCTCGCGGTCTTCGACGTCTACCACTCCATCCGCGCCCTGACCTCGGACTGACCTCGTACCGGCCCGGACCGCCCCCGGCCGAGCGGCCCCGATAGCGCCCCGGACCCCGTTCCGGACCCGGCCCCGCACCCCGGTCCGGGCCGCTCCGGGGTACTGGTACGCTGGGTGACGGCCGTTTGTGTACGCCCTCCCGGAACCCCAGGAGCCCCTCGCGGGCCCCGCCGGGACTGGGGGCAGCGCTCATCGGACCTCCGCCCCCGAGTCACCGAAGCTCCCCTGAGAAAACGCCAGGGGCACTCGCGGGCGCCTAGAACACCACTGAGGAGTACGAGTGTCTCTCGACGCCGCCACGAAGAAGCAGATCATGGCCGAGTTCGGCACCAAGGAGGGCGACACCGGCTCCCCCGAGGTCCAGGTCGCGATGCTGTCCCGCCGCATCTCGGACCTGACCGAGCACCTCAAGACCCACAAGCACGACCACCACTCCCGTCGTGGTCTGCTGATCCTCGTGGGCCAGCGCCGCCGCCTGCTGCAGTACCTGGCCAAGAAGGACATCCAGCGCTTCCGTACGCTGGTCGACCGCCTCGGCATCCGCCGCGGTGCGGCCGGCGGCGCCAAGTAAGACGCTGTGAAGGGGAGCGGTTCCCGCAGGACGGGGCCGCTCCCCTTCGGCTTTTTGCCGTTCTTTTGCCGATCTGCGGTATGCATATGCGGTGGGCACCGGCTCTTCGGCCGGACGTGCCCGCTGTGCGTGCGCGACGTACCGCACGGCATTTAGTCTGGTCGCAGAACACCAGAGCAGATCCAAGGAGAGGCCGACTCGCCCCCGCCGGTCCTCGGTAGTGGCTCCCGGGAGACTCGAACCCCGGCAGCTTCGATCGAAGACCGGCCCAGTACGAGCGCTTCTCCGCCGGTCCCCGCGCCACACGGGCACGGGGACGAAAGACGCAACGTAACGAAACGTAACGGAGAAAACGCTAGTGGAGAACGAGACCCACTACGCCGAGGCCGTCATCGACAACGGCTCCTTCGGCACCCGCACCATCCGCTTCGAGACCGGCCGCCTGGCCCGTCAGGCCGCCGGCTCCGCCGTGGCGTACCTGGACGACGACACCATGGTGCTGTCGGCCACCACCGCCTCCAAGAAGCCCAAGGACCAGCTCGACTTCTTCCCCCTCACGGTGGACGTCGAGGAGCGGCAGTACGCCGCGGGCAAGATCCCCGGCTCCTTCTTCCGCCGCGAGGGCCGCCCCTCCGAGGACGCGATCCTCACCTGCCGGCTGATCGACCGGCCGCTGCGCCCCTCCTTCAAGAAGGGCCTGCGCAACGAGATCCAGATCGTCGAGACGATCATGGCGCTCAACCCCGACCACCTCTACGACGTGGTCGCGATCAACGCCGCCTCCTGCTCCACGCAGCTGGCCGGCCTGCCCTTCTCGGGCCCGATCGGCGGCACCCGCGTCGCGCTCATCAAGGGCCAGTGGGTCGGCTTCCCGACCCACACCGAGCTGGAGGACGCCGTCTTCGACATGGTCGTCGCCGGCCGGGTCCTCGACGACGGCGATGTCGCGATCATGATGGTCGAGGCCGAGGCCACGACCAAGACCGTCGAGATGGTCAAGGAAGGCGCCGAGGCCCCGACCGAGGAGATCGTCGCCGCCGGCCTGGAGGCCGCGAAGCCCTTCATCAAGGCGCTCTGCAAGGCCCAGTCCGACCTCGCCGCCAAGGCCGCCAAGCCCGAGGGCGAGTTCCCGGTCTTCCTGGACTACCAGGACGACGTGTACGAGGCCCTGGCCGCCGCCGTCAAGGGCGAGCTGGCCCAGGCGCTCACCATCGCGGGCAAGCAGGAGCGCGAGACCGAGCTGGACCGCGTCAAGGAGCTGGCCGCCGAGAAGCTCCTCCCGGCCTTCGAGGGCCGCGAGAAGGAGATCTCCGCCGCCTACCGCTCGCTGACCAAGAACCTGGTCCGCGAGCGCGTGATCAAGGACAAGGTCCGGATCGACGGCCGCGGTGTCACCGACATCCGCACGCTGGCCGCCGAGGTCGAGGCGATCCCGCGGGTCCACGGCTCCGCCCTGTTCGAGCGCGGCGAGACCCAGATCCTGGGCGTCACCACGCTGAACATGCTCCGCATGGAGCAGCAGCTCGACACCCTCTCCCCGGTGACGCGCAAGCGCTACATGCACAACTACAACTTCCCGCCGTACTCCGTCGGTGAGACGGGCCGCGTCGGCTCCCCGAAGCGCCGCGAGATCGGCCACGGCGCGCTCGCCGAGCGCGCGATCGTGCCGGTGCTCCCGAGCCGCGAGGAGTTCCCGTACGCGATCCGCCAGGTCTCCGAGGCCCTCGGCTCCAACGGCTCCACGTCGATGGGCTCCGTCTGCGCCTCCACCATGTCGCTGCTGAACGCCGGTGTGCCGCTGAAGGCCCCGGTCGCCGGTATCGCCATGGGTCTGATCTCCCAGGAGATCGACGGCCAGACGCACTACGTCACCCTCACCGACATCCTCGGTGCGGAGGACGCCTTCGGCGACATGGACTTCAAGGTCGCCGGCACCAAGGAGTTCGTCACCGCCCTCCAGCTCGACACCAAGCTGGACGGCATCCCGGCCTCCGTCCTGGCCGCGGCCCTCAAGCAGGCCCGTGACGCCCGCCTCCACATCCTCGACGTGATGATGGAAGCGATCGACACCCCGGACGAGATGTCCCCGAACGCCCCGCGGATCATCACCGTCAAGATCCCGGTGGACAAGATCGGTGAGGTCATCGGCCCCAAGGGCAAGATGATCAACCAGATCCAGGAGGACACCGGCGCCGAGATCACCATCGAGGACGACGGCACGATCTACATCGGTGCCGCCGACGGCCCGGCCGCCGAGGCCGCCCGCGCCACCATCAACGGCATCGCCAACCCGACGATGCCCGAGGTCGGCGAGCGCTACCTGGGCACGGTCGTCAAGACCACCACCTTCGGTGCCTTCGTCTCCCTGCTCCCCGGCAAGGACGGACTGCTGCACATCTCGCAGATCCGCAAGCTGGCCGGCGGCAAGCGCGTGGAGAACGTCGAGGACGTCCTCGGCGTCGGCGCCAAGGTCCAGGTCGAGATCGCCGAGATCGACTCCCGCGGCAAGCTCTCCCTCATCCCCGTGATCGAGGGCGAGGACGGCGACGACGCGGCGGACGAGAAGGACGACGCTGCCAAGTGACGTCGCGCGGCTTCAAGGCGACGGCCCGCACCTCCGAGGAGGTGCGGGCCGTCGCCCGTACCCAAACGCTTCTCAAGGGCACGAACGGCATCGGCACGGTCCGGCGCACCACCCTCCCCGGAGGACTGCGGATCGTCACCGAGACGCTGCCGTCCGTACGCTCCGCCACCTTCGGCATCTGGGCCCACGTCGGCTCCCGTGACGAGACCCCGGCGCTCAACGGCGCCACGCACTATCTGGAGCACCTCCTCTTCAAGGGCACCCGGCGACGGTCCGCCCTCGACATCTCCTCCGCCGTCGACGCGGTCGGCGGCGAGATGAACGCCTTCACGGCGAAGGAGTACACCTGCTACTACGCACGGGTCCTCGACACCGATCTGCCGCTCGCCATCGATGTCGTCTGCGACATGCTGACCGGCTCCCTGATCGAGCAGGAGGACGTCGACGCCGAGCGCGGCGTCATCCTCGAAGAGATCGCGATGACCGAGGACGACCCCGGTGACTGCGTGCACGACCTCTTCGCGCACACCATGTTCGGGGACACCCCCCTCGGCCGTCCCGTCCTGGGCACCGTCGACACGGTCAACGCGCTCACCGCCGACCGGATCCGCCGCTTCTACAAGAAGCACTACGACCCCACGCACCTGGTCGTCGCCGCCGCGGGCAATATCGACCACGCCACCGTGGTGCGCCAGGTCCGCCGCGCCTTCGAACGGGCCGGCGCCCTCACCCGTACCGACGCGGTACCGATCGCGCCCCGCGACGGGGGCCGTACGATCCGCACCGCGGGCCGGGTCGAGCTCCTCGGCCGGAAGACCGAGCAGGCCCATGTGGTCCTCGGCATGCCCGGCCTGGCCAGGACCGACGACCGCCGCTGGGCGCTGGGCGTACTGAACACCGCCCTCGGCGGCGGGATGTCCTCCCGGCTCTTCCAGGAGGTCCGGGAGAAGCGCGGACTCGCCTACAGCGTGTACTCGTACACCTCGGGCTTCGCCGACTGCGGACTGTTCGGCGTGTACGCGGGCTGCCGCCCCGCCCAGGTCCACGACGTCCTCAAGATCTGCCGGGACGAACTCGACCGGGTGGCCTCCGACGGGCTCACGGACGACGAGATCGGGCGGGCCGTCGGGCAGCTGTCCGGCTCCACGGTCCTCGGCTTGGA
>NZ_JBSFNQ010000108.1:0-20297 GCF_053981115.1 Streptomyces sp. NPDC003691
GCACGGACCTGTCGGCGGCCGGGGGCGGCTGGGAGACTGGAGGACCGGCGAGGGGGAGGCAGCGGGGTATGAGGGAGCGCGCGGGCGTGGCCGGACCGTCGACCCGGCCGCCGGGGCGGCGCGTCAGGTCCAGGAGGCGACCAGGTATCCGACTCCGTACGGAGCTTCCTCGGCCAGCAGTCTGCCCGTGGGCCGGGCGCCTTCCGCCGCCCCGGCCAGGACCTGCCAGGGGGCCCGCCCCGCGGCCTTGAGTTCGTACGCGAGGTTCGCGTCGAGCGCCGCCAGGGCGGTGACGTCGGCGTCGCCGAGGGCGCGGGCCGCGGCCCGGTCGAAGAGGGCGGCGCGCTCGTCCAGATAGCCGGGTGCCTTCAGGGTCCGGCAGGCGCTGCCGTCGCCCATGACCAGCAGGGCGACCCGGGCGGCCCGGGCGGCCGTCTCCCGGCCCGTGGCGGCGCACTCCTCCGGCGCGAGCCGTTCACCGACGGCGAGCCCCGCGACGGGGCTGCTCGCCCATCCGGCCTGTTCGAGGAGCCAGGCGCCGACGGCGAGGGGGTACGGCAGCGGCCGTCCGCCGGGCTCGCCGGGGCCGAGCCGTACTTCGGTGTCGACGCCGAAGCCCCGGAAACCGCCGGTGGACCCGGACGGATACCGGCCGGGCTCCTGCCCCGCCGCGGTGCCCACCACCACGAGCAGCTCGGGCCCGGCGGCGGCCAGGGCCGCGACGGCGTCGAGGCACGCGGAGCGTACGGCGTCCAGTTCGGCGGCGGCTCCGGCGGCCACCTCGGGAACGAGCAGGGGCGGGCAGGGGCACACGGCGGCGGCGACAAGCATGATCGGCAGCCTAGTGCGTGCTTCGGCCGGGCTCCCCGGGCGCTCCGTCACCGCCTACCGGCAGGTCCGTTCCGGATCCGGCCCGGGACGGCGCCCCGGCGGATCCGGCCCCGGGGAGACCTCCCCGGGGCGCGCCGGGCTCAGACGGCTCCGCAGGCAGGGGTCGAGGCCACGGGCAGGGGCGCGGGGGCGCCGATCGACGGCAGCCCCAGCATGACACCGGCGGGCTTCGCGGCCCCCGCCTCGTTCCGCTTCTGCCAGGCGTCGCCGGCCCGGGTGCGCCGGACGGCGGAGACGGGGCCCTCGGCGAGGAGGTGGTGCGGGGCGGCGTAGGTGATCTCGACCGTGACCACGTCGCCCGGGCGGACGTCCTCGTCGGGCTGGCTGAAGTGGACCAGACGGTTGTCGGGGGCACGGCCCGAGAGACGGCGGGTGGCGCCGTCCTTGCGGCCCTCGCCCTCGGCGACCATCACCTCCAGGACCCGGCCGACCTGCTTCTTGTTCTCCTCCCAGGAGATCGCCTCCTGGAGCTCGACGAGCCGCTCGTAGCGCGCCTGGACGACCTCCTTGGGGATCTGGCCGTCCATGGTGGCCGCGGGGGTGCCGGGGCGCTTGGAGTACTGGAAGGTGAACGCGTTGGCGAAGCGGGCCTCGCGGACCGTGTGCAGGGTCTGCTCGAAGTCCTCCTCCGTCTCCCCGGGGAAGCCGACGATGATGTCGGTGGAGATGGCGGCGTGCGGGATGGCGGCGCGCACCTTCTCGATGATCCCGAGGAAACGCTCCTGCCGGTACGAGCGGCGCATCGCCCGCAGGACCGAGTCCGAGCCGGACTGGAGCGGCATATGGAGCTGCGGCATCACGTTCGGCGTCTCGGCCATGGCGGCGATGACGTCGTCGGTGAAGTCGCGCGGGTGCGGGGACGTGAACCGGACGCGTTCGAGGCCCTCGATGTTCCCGCAGGCGCGCAGCAGCTTGCTGAACGCCTCGCGGTCGCCGATGTCGGAGCCGTAGGCGTTGACGTTCTGGCCGAGCAGGGTGATCTCGGAGACGCCCTCGGCGACCAGGGCCTCGATCTCCGCGAGGATATCGCCGGGCCTGCGGTCCTTCTCCTTGCCGCGCAGCGCGGGGACGATACAGAAGGTGCAGGTGTTGTTGCAGCCGACGGAGATGGAGACCCAGGCCGCATAGGCGGACTCCCGCCGGGTCGGCAGGGTCGAGGGGAACGCCTCCAGCGACTCCGCGATTTCGACCTGCGCCTCTTCCTGCACGCGGGCGCGCTCCAACAGGACCGGCAGCTTGCCGATGTTGTGCGTGCCGAAGACCACGTCGACCCACGGGGCGCGCCGGACGATGGTGTCGCGGTCCTTCTGCGCGAGGCAGCCGCCGACGGCGATCTGCATGCCGGGCCGGGTGGTCTTCCGGGGGGCGAGGCGGCCGAGGTTGCCGTAGAGCTTGTTGTCGGCGTTCTCGCGGACCGCACAGGTGTTGAAGACGACGACGTCGGCGTCGCCGTCGGAGCCCTCGGGGGCCCGGACGTATCCCGCGTCCTCCAGCAGACCCGAGAGGCGCTCCGAGTCGTGGACGTTCATCTGGCACCCGTAGGTGCGAACCTCATATGTACGTGTGGCGTCCACTGCGCCGCTCCGGTCCCTGCTGCTCATGCAACAAGAGTAGGCGCTGTCCGGCGTGCCCCCGGCCGGAAGCCGGGCGAAGACCGGACGGGAACCGGGCGGGAACCGGGCGCGGTGGCGGACGCGGACGTGGGCGCGGGGTGGGTGCGGGGCGGGAGGATCGGCGGGAAAGGCGCCGCGGGGGCAGCCACGGGGACGGGGAGGGGGTTCCGGGAGGCCGGGGCGGCCGTCGGCCAAGGGCGAGGGCGAGGGCGGCCGGGGCGGGGATCCGGAGCCGGGGCGGGGGCGGCCACCGCAGGAGGGTCGGATTCCGTCTCTGGCGACTCCTCGCCGGAACCCTGGCCATCACGGTGAGTGACCTGACAGGATCGCAAGCATGTTCACCCACCTGCTCCGCGCCGGCCGTCGGCGCGTGCTGACCGTGTCCGCCGCCGTCCTCGCGGCGCTCGGGCTGATGCTCTGGTGGCTGCTGCCGCTCGGTGAGCCGGGGCCCCGCGGCTCGGTCACCTTCAGCACCGGTGTGCAGAGCGGCGTCTACCAGCGGTACGGGGCGCTGCTGCAGACGGCCCTCGCCAGAGACCTGCCGGAGGTGGACATAGCGCTGCGGACGAGCGAGGGCTCGCAGGAGAACCTGGCCCGGGTGGCGTCGGGCGAGGCCGACTTCACCATCGCCACCGCCGACGCCGTCGCCAAGTACCGGCAGGACGGCAAGCCGGGGGCGGACCGGCTGCGCGGCTGCGCCCGGCTCTACGACGACTATGTGCAGCTGGTGGTGCCCGCCGGGTCCCCGGTGCGCAAGGTCGCCGATCTGCGGGGGCTGAAGGTGGGGGTGGGGCAGCCGGGCTCGGGGGTCCGGCTGATAGCCGAGCGGCTGCTGGCCGCGGCGGGGCTGGATCCCGCTCAGGACGTCACGGCCGCGCCGAACGGCATCGACACCGTCCCCCAACTGCTGGCGAACCGCACCATCGACGCCTTCTTCTGGTCCGGCGGGCTCCCCACGACCGCGGTGGAGTCGCTCTCCGAGCGCTTCCGGATACGTCTGGTGCCGCTCGGCCGGGACCTGGTCGAGAAGGTGCACGGCACCGGCAATCCGACGAGCTACTACCGGCTGGCGGTCATGCCGCCCGATCTGTATCCGCTCACCCAGAGCGGGGTGCCGGTCGACTCGATGGCCGTGGCGAATCTGCTGGTCACCACGGACCGGATCGACCCGGCGCTGGTGGAGGGCTTCACCAGAACGGTGATCAAAAGCCGCGATCGCATAGGCAACACGGTGCACCCGGCGCAGCTCGTGGATCTCAGGACCGCCATCTACACCGATCCGCTGCCGCTGCACGAGGGGGCCAGGCGCTACTACCGGTCGGTCAAGCCGTAGCGGCGGGCGGGGTGCGGGGGACGGTGAGCGTGACTTTCAGGCCCCCGGGCTCGTGGTGACCGTAGGAGATCCGGCCGCCGCCCGCGGAGAGAAGGGCGCGGGAGATGGAGAGTCCCAGGCCGGAGCCCTTGATGTTCTGGTGGCGGTTGCTCCGCCAGAAGCGGTCGCCGACCCGGGCCAGCTCGTCCTCGGTGAGCCCCGGGCCGCCGTCGGTGATCACCAGGGTGGAGGTGTCGCCCTGGGAGGCCACGGTCACGGTCACGGCCTCGCCGGGCGGGGTGAACTTCACCGCGTTGTCGATCACCGCGTCCAGCGCGCTCGACAGGGCGATGGGGTCCACCCAGGCCGTAACGGCGCCCCCGGCGCCCGTCAGCCGTACGCCCTTCTCCTCGGCGACGGGGCGCCAGGAGGCGACGCGTTCGGCGGCCAGCGCGCCGATGTCGGTGAGCTCCAGGACGGCGGAGGTGTGCTCGGCGAGCGCCAGGTCGAGCAGATCGTCGAGGACCTGGGCGAGACGGCGGCCCTCGGTACGGACGGAGGCGATCTCCTCGTTGCCCTCGGGCAGCTCCAGGGCCAGCAGCTCGATCCGCAGCAGCAGGGCCGCCAGCGGATTGCGCAGTTGGTGGGAGGCGTCGGCGACGAACGCCCGCTGCTGTTCGAGCACGCCCTCGACGTTGTCGGCCATCTCGTTGAACGAGCGCGCCAGCCGGCGGAGTTCGGGTGGGCCGCCGGCCGCCGCCACCCGGGAGTTGAGCCGGCCGGTGGCGATGTCGTGGGTGGCCGCGTCCAGCACCCGCACGGGACGCAGCACCCACCCCGTCAGCCGGAACGCGGCGCCGACGGCGAGCAGCATCGCCGCGCTCTCCCCGGCCACGATCAGCAGCCAGCCGCGGAGTACCCGGGAGCGCAGATGGTCGGTGGGCGAGTCGGTGAGGACGACGGCGACGACGTCCCCGTCCCGGACCACCGGCGAGGCGACGATCAGCCGTCCGTCGCGGTCCCAGGGCCACACCTGCGGCGGATCCTGGGAGCGGCGCCCGGTCAGGGCCTCCCGGAACGCCTGCTGGCCCTCTCCCTCCCGCGGGACACCCCAGTCCTGCGGGGCCCGCGCCAGATGGGAACTGCCGTCCCGGCGGAAGACGCCGACATGGATGCCGTAGGTCGAGTAGTAGCGGTTCAGCTGGTCCTGGAGCATGGAGAGGCGCTCGTCCTCGACGCCCTCGCTGGCCGAGACGAACTGCGCCAGGGCGGCGAACCGCACGGTGTCGTCGATCCGGTCGACCACCACCTCCTGCTGCCGGGCCGAGGCGACGCTGACGGCGAGGGGGAAACCGAGAGCCAGCAGAACCCCCGCCATAAGGACGATGAGCAGCGGCAGCAGACGAGTGCGCACGGTCCCGTCAGTCGCCCGGAGTCACAAGGCGGTAGCCGACCCCGCGGACGGTCTCGATCAGAGCGGGCATCCTCAGCTTGGAACGCAGGGACGCCACATGCACCTCCAGCGTCCGGCCGGTCCCCTCCCAACTGGTGTGCCAGACCTCGCTGATGATCTGTTCCCGGCGGAAGACGACTCCGGGGCGCTGGGCGAGCAGCGCCAGCAGGTCGAACTCCTTGCGGGTGAGCTGGACGGTCTCGCCGTCCACCCGGACCCGCCGGGTGGGCAGTTCCACGGTGACCCCGCCGAGCCGCAGGGCGTCGTCCGCCGCGGTCGCGCCGGGGGCGGAGCCCTCTTCGCCGGCGGCGCTGCGCCGGGCCACGGCATGGATGCGGGCCAGCAGTTCACCGGTGTCGTACGGCTTGACGACATAGTCGTCGGCGCCCAGGTTGAGGCCGTGGATCCGGGAGCGGACATCCGCACGGGCGGTCACCATGATCACCGGGGTGGTGGTGATCTTCCGCAGCTTTCCGCAGACCTGATAGCCGTCCTGGTCGGGCAGGCCGAGATCGAGCAGCACCACGCCGAAGGGCGGTTTGCCGGGATGGGTCGCGGGCAGCACCGCGCGCAGGGCCTCTTCGCCGTTGCGGGCGTGCACCACGTCGAAGCCGTGCCGGGCGAGAATGGCCGAAAGAGCCGCGGCGACATGGTTGTCGTCCTCGACGAGCAGCAGTCTCAACGGCCCCCCTTCCCGGTCGGCGGGACCGCGCGCTCCGCGGTGGTCTCCCCCGCGGCCGCCGGTCCCTCGATGTGTTTTCGCGCTCCCCGGTGACGGTCCCTACCCGGCGCACGGCAAGGTGTACCCCGGCATAAAGGCCGATTCCCGTACGGAGAGTCAAGGGGCATCCGGCCGACCGACGGTTTCCGTTATCCACCCGGTACGCCGCCGGTCGCCTTCCTCACTCATCGTATCCGGAAGAGGCCGGATCGTTATCCTCAATTTCCGCTCAGATGTAATGACGCTGGTAGCACCGCGTCACTACTGTCCTCCCAACCGAGGAGGACGGGAGCTGTGGGCCGATGAGCGGAGTGTCTATGTCCAAGGTCGACGGGGATGCGGTTCCCGCCGCCGAGGACCTGGTCGTACTGAGCAATGTGAACAAGCACTTCGGTGCGCTGCACGTGCTCCAGGACATCGACCTGAGTATCGCCCGGGGCGAGGTCGTCGTCGTCATCGGGCCGTCGGGTTCCGGCAAGTCGACGCTGTGCCGCACGATCAACCGGCTGGAGAGCATCGACTCCGGGGCGATCACGATCGACGGCAAGCCGCTGCCGTCGGAGGGCAAGGAGCTGGCACGGCTCCGCTCCGACGTCGGCATGGTGTTCCAGTCGTTCAATCTCTTCGCCCACAAGACGGTCCTGGAGAACGTCATGCTGGGCCAGATCAAGGTCCGCAAGAAGGACAAGGGCGAGGCGGAGCGGCGGGCCCGGGAGCTGCTCGACCGGGTCGGTGTCGGCTCGCAGAGCGACAAGTACCCGGCCCAGCTGTCCGGCGGACAGCAGCAGCGGGTCGCGATCGCCCGGGCCCTGGCGATGGACCCCAAGGTCATCCTGTTCGACGAGCCGACTTCGGCCCTCGACCCGGAGATGATCAACGAGGTGCTGGAAGTGATGCAGCAGCTCGCCCGGGACGGGATGACCATGGTGGTCGTGACCCACGAGATGGGCTTCGCCCGCTCGGCGGCCAACCGGGTCGTGTTCATGGCCGACGGCCGGATCGTCGAAGAGGCCACGCCCGACGAGTTCTTCAGCAACCCGCGCAGCGACCGCGCCAAGGACTTCCTGTCGAAGATCCTGCACCACTGACACCGGTGGTCACGTCACCCCCCTGAACACACCGGCCGCCTCACCGGCGGCACTTCCGGCCGGGCCGAGAGCCCGGCCGGTCCGCACCGCACCCGCACGGACCGCGCTCCCCGCGCGCCCGTCCGGCGGCCGGTTGACCGGATTCACCCAACGGCGACCCACGACGCAAGGGATGTTCACATGAAGCTCCGCAAGGTATCCGCGGCCGTCGCGACCGTTCTCACCCTCTCCCTGGCAGCGACCGCATGCGGCGGCGACGGGGACTCGGGCAGCGGCGGCGACAAGATCACCATCGGCATCAAGTTCGACCAGCCGGGCATCGGTCTGAAGACGCAGGACGGCAAGTACACCGGTTTCGACGTGGATGTCGCGACCTACGTGGCCAAGGAGCTGGGCTTCGAGGCCAAGAACATCGAGTGGAAGCAGAGCCCGAGCGCCCAGCGCGAGACCATGCTGGCCAACGGTGACGTCAAGTTCATCGCCGCCAGCTACTCGATCACGGACAAGCGCAAGGAGAAGGTCGACTTCGCCGGCCCGTACTTCCTGGCCCACCAGGACCTGCTGATCCGCAAGGACGAGACCGGTATCGCCGCGGGCACCGACCTCAACAGCAAGAAGCTCTGTTCCGTCACCGGCTCGACGTCCGCCCAGAACGTCAAGGACAAGATCGCCCCCAAGGCCGACCTCCAGCCCCTGGGCGGCTACTCCGAGTGCCTGACCGGCCTGGAGAACAAGTCGGTCGACGCGCTGACCACGGACGACGCGATTCTGGCGGGCTATGCCTCGCAGAAGGAGCACGAGGGCAAGTTCAAGCTGGCCGGTCTGAAGCTGAGCGACGAGAAGTACGGCATCGGCATCAAGAAGGGCGACAGCGACCTCAAGGCCAAGATCAACAAGGCCCTGGAGAAGATGAAGTCCGACGGCTCCTGGGACAAGTTCGTCGAGGCCAACTTCGGCCCGTCCGGCTACAAGAGCGAGCCCGCGCCGGCGATCGACGCGAGCTGAGGCCAGCGGTGACGCGCCGCCGGCCCTCCCGGCCGGCGGCGCGTGCCACGTAACCACCAGGAGAGATCGCGGGTCAACGTGTTCGATTTCCTCGATTCCGGGCAGTACGACCTGCTCGACGCGTTCTGGGTGACGGTCAAACTCACCGTCTACTCGGCAATTGGTTCCCTGATCTGGGGAACGCTGCTGGCCGGTATGCGGGTCGGCCCCGTCCCCATGATGCGGGCCTTCGGCACCGGCTACGTCAACGTCGTCCGCAACACCCCGCTGACCGTGGTGGTCGTCGCCTGTTCGCTGGGCCTCGCCTCCACCATGGGCGTCACGCTCGGTGGTGAGAGCTTCGAGGACATCGGCTTCCGGATGGCGGTCCTCGGACTGACCGCCTATACGGGCACCTTCGTCTGCGAGGCGCTGCGCTCCGGCATCAACACGGTCCCCGTCGGCCAGGCGGAGGCTGCCCGGGCCTTGGGCCTGAGCTTCTTCCAGGTACTGACCCTGGTCGTGCTCCCCCAGGCGTTCCGCTCGGCCGTCACCCCGCTCACCAACGTACTGATCGCCCTCACCAAGAACACCACGGTGGCCTCGGCGATCGGTGTGGCGGAGGCCTCGGCCCTGATGAAGACGATGGTCGAGAACGAGTCCGACGCGCTCTTCGCCGTCTTCGGCGTCTTCGCCTTCGGGTTCATCGTTCTGACCCTGCCGACCGGTCTGCTGCTGGGCTGGGTGGCCAAGCGAGTGGCGGTGAAGCGATGAGTTCCGTTCTGTACGACGAGCCGGGCCCCAAGGCGAAGGCCCGGAACATCGCCTACACCGCCGGGTTCCTGGTGGCGCTCGGTCTGGTGCTGTGGTGGGTGCTGTCCACCATGGCGGACAAGGACCAGCTCGCCGCGGAGAAGTGGAGCCCGTTCGTCAAGGACTCCAAGGTCTGGACGACCTTCCTCCTCCCCGGCCTGTGGGAGACGGTCAAGGCCGCGTCCATCGCCCTGATCATCGCCCTGCCGCTGGGCGCCGCCCTGGGCATCGGCAGGCTCTCCGACCACGCCTGGGTCCGGGTCCCGGTCGGCGCGGTGGTCGAGTTCTTCCGGGCCATCCCGGTACTGCTGCTGATGGTCTTCGCCTTCCAGGCGTTCGTCGAGTTCTCCGACCTCGAATCGGACATCCGGCCGCTGTACGCGGTCGTCACCGGCCTGGTGCTCTACAACGCCTCGGTCATCGCGGAGATCGTCCGGGCGGGCATCCTCTCCCTGCCCCGGGGCCAGACCGACGCCGCCCAGGCGATCGGTATGCGCAAGGGCCAGTCGATGGTGTACGTCCTGCTGCCGCAGGCCGTCACCGCGATGCTGCCGGCGCTGGTCAGCCAGCTGGTCGTCATCGTGAAAGACACCGCGCTCGGCGGCGCCCTCCTCGGCTTCACCGAGCTGCTCTACCAGAACCGGGCGATCACGGCGAACTACGGCGCCAACACGATCGCCGCCCTCACCGTCATCTCGCTCATCTTCATCCTGCTGAACTTCGCCCTCACCAGCTTCGCGAGCTGGCTGGAGAAGCGGATCCGGAAGGGGAAGAAGAGCACGGGCGCGGTGGTCGACCACATCGCGGTCGAAGGCGGGGCCAACACCGGCACGCTGTCCGGCGGCGACGGCGACGGCGGGGCCGGCACCTGAGAGTTGCAAGGAGTACGGCGCCGGGCCGGAGCCCGGACGGAAGGGGCGGCGGTGCCATCACGGCACCGCCGCCCCTTCCGTATGCCCGGCCCCCGAAGCACAGCCCCCGGAGCGAACCGTCCCGCCCGTACCGCCGCCCCGCTCCGGCATCACCCGGTCACCCCGTACCGCCGCCCCGCTCCGGCACCACCCGGTCACCCCGTTCCGCCCCCTCCCGGCGGCCCTCGCGCACCCCCGATGGATCAGTGCCCGCCGTGCCGCTCCCCCGTCACTTGACGCAGGCACCCCCAGTGGGTTGCATACGTTCTGTGATCGCGCACCGGGGCTCCACCTCACCTTCCCCTACGTCACCAACAGCCCTCACGCCCCTCAGAGCCCGAGGAGTCGCCCCGTGGACCCGGTGATCGTCGTCGGCGCCGGACCGGTCGGACTCGCGCTCGCGCTCGCCCTCGGGCAGCAGGGCGTGCCCTCCGTCGTCCTCGACGAGAGCACGGGCGCCGAGGAGCCGCGCCACGCCAGGACCGTCGTACTGCGCCCCGACACCGCGGCCGCGGTGGCACGGCTGAGCTGCGCCACCGTCCGTGACGAGGGAGCCCGCTGGACCCACTGGCGCGCGATGCGCCGCAAGCAGGAGGTACGACGGCTGCCGCTGGGCGGCGACGGCCCTCCGTCGCCGCTGCACATTCCGCAGCACGCCCTCGCCCGCGGGCTGCGGGACGCCGTCGCCGCCCAGCCGCTGGTGCAGCTGGTCGCCGAGAGCCGGGTGGACGCGCTGGAGCAGGACGGCGACACGGTCACCGTGCACACCCGCGGCCCGGACGCCACCTGGTGGCGGGGCAGCCATGTGGTGGGCTGCGACGGCGCCCGGTCGACCGTCCGCAAACTGCTCGGCATCCGGTTCCCGGGGCGTACGGCGGTGGAACGGCACGCCGTCGCCACCCTGCGCACCGAACTCCCCTGGCCGGACGAGGCCCTGCTGCACCGTCAGCCGGCCTGGCGCGGCGCCGGGGACGAGATCGCCGCCCGGCCGCTGCCCGACGACGTCTGGCGGCTGGACTGGCTGCTGCCCTCGGGAAGCGATCTGGTCACCCCCGACACGCTGGTGGCGAGGGTGCGCGACACCCTCGCGGCCTGGTGCGGCGGCGCCACCCCGCCGTACGACCTCCTGGACACCGGCGTCTACACCGTCCACCACCGGCTGGCCCGGCGCTGGCGGGTGGACCGGGCGTTCCTGGCGGGCGACGCGGCCCATCTGCTGGGGGCGCTCGGCACCCAGGGGCTGGACGAGGGGCTGCGGGACGCCCAGAACCTGGCCTGGAAACTGGCCCACGCCCACCGGCACGGCGGTTCGGAGGCGCTGCTGGACAGCTACCAGGCAGAGCGCCGGAGCGCCGTCGCCGCCCGGCTGCGCGCCGCCGACCAGGTCCTGCCGTCGCTGCGCAGCGGAAGCGCCCTGCGGGCCAGACTACCCGGCGCGGCCCGGCTCGACGGGCTGCTCACCGATGCCCATCTGGGCCGGGGCCCCCTCGGCTCGCCTCCCGTCCACACGGATTCGCCGCTCACCCCCGGGCCCTCCCCGGCGCATGTCCCGGTCGGTACGGAGCCGGGTGCTCCGGCGGAGGACGTACGGATCACCGCGCCCGACGGCACCACGGCCCGGCTCCGGGACCGGCTGGGACGGGGGCAGCTCCTCGCCGTGCTCGTCGCCCCGGGCACGGCGGTCTGGGACCGGCGCCACTGGCAGAGCGCGGGCGTGATGCCCCGGCTGGCGGCCGCCGTCCGGGCGCTGCCCGTCCCGGCCGAACTGCTGGTCACGGAGGACTACCCGGGAGCGCCGGCGCACACCGTGCTGCTGATCCGGCCGGACGGCCAGCTCGTCGCGGCGTTCTCGGGGGTACACCCGGAGGCGCTGTACGAGGCGGCGGACGCGGTCCGCGGCGGCAGCCCGTCCGACACCTCCAGCGACCGCACCGCGGACGTCAATTGACCCCACGGGGGCACCGTGGTGTACTCCGTTTCGTGACCGGCACCGATGTACGCCTGTGGCGGAGGGTCCATATGGACCTCCTCCGCTACGCGGGCTGCGTGTGTCGACCGTCCTGCTGACTCGCGTCTTCCCTTCCTTTTTCGCGCGCCCTCCGGGCCTGTGCACCCCCGCGCGCGCATTTCGCGAACTTTCCAGGACGGTTCCGCATGTCCCAGCCCCTGCCCGCATCCCCCTCCGCTCCCGCCACCACTGTTTCCCGGGCCCATGCCCCCACCTCCGCCGAGCTGCTGGACTTCGTCCGCGGTGCGGCCGCCGACCCCGGACTGATCGCCTCGCTCCCCCTCGACCCCGACGGCCGCACCTGGGTCCGGCTCGACGGTCCGGGCGGCAGTGAGGCCTGGCTGATCGGCTGGCCGCCCGGTACGGGCACCGGCTGGCACGATCACGCGGAGTCGGTCGGCGCCTTCGCCACCGCGGTCGGCGAGCTGACCGAACACTCACTGGCCGTGCGGCTCCCCGCCGACGGCTGGAAGACCCTCGAACTCCGTGAGGACGTGGACCGGGGGCGGAAGCTGAGCGCCGGCCAGGGCCGGCCCTTCGGCCGCCACCATGTGCACGAGGTACTGAACGCGGCCGCCGTGCACGCCGTCTCCGTACATGCGTACTACCCGCCGCTGCCGCTGATCCGCAGATTCAGCCGCACCGGCGCGGTACTCCGTCTGGAGCAGGTCGAACGTCCGGAGGACTGGCAGTGAGCATCCATCATGAACCCCCCATCGGCGACAGTACCGGCGACACGGCCGGCGGTCCGGCCGGCGCGCCCGTCGGTATCGACGTGCTGCTCGAACAGGTCAGGGAGGGGCTCGACCGGGTCACCGCCCGGCAGGCGTACGAAGAGGCGGCGGCCGGCGCCCTGCTGGTGGACACCCGGTACGCGGCGCTGCGCGACCGCGACGGTCTGATCCCCGGGGCCGTCGTCGTCGAACGCAATGAGCTGGAGTGGCGGCTCGACCCGCAGGGCAGCCACCGTCTCCCGGAGGCGAGCCACCACGGTCTGCGGGTCGTGGTCGTCTGCAACGAGGGCTATGCGTCCTCCCTGGCCGCGGCCTCGCTGCGGCAGCTCGGGCTGTACCGGGCGACGGATCTGATCGGCGGCTTCCAGGCCTGGCGGGAAGCCGGGCTTCCCGTCGACCGGTGACCGGCGAAAGGCGGGCGGCGGAGAACAGCCGCCGAAGCACGGCCGGCGAGCAGTAACCGGAGGACAGGAGTCTCCGGGAACCGGCCGGAGGGAGTATGCCCTGCGGCGCCGCGGTCTCCCCCGTGGAGCGCGGCGCCGCAGCGGAATGCGGTGCCGGAGCGCATGGGCCCGGCACGATGCGGACGGGCAGCGTCAGGGAAGGTCCCCGCGGTCCAGGCCGTCCAAGGCGTCTTCGGACTCCCCCTCCTCGGCCAGTGCCCGGCGGACCACACGCAGCGCCATGCCCTCGCCGTAGCCCTTGCGGGCCAGCATTCCGGCGAGCCGTCGGATCCTCCGGTCGCGGTCGAGACCGCGGGTGGCGCGCAGCTTGCGGACGACCAGGGCATGGGCGGTCTCCTCCTCGCTCTCGGAGTCGAGCCGTCCCACGGCCTCGTCGATCAGGGCCGCGTCCACTCCCTTGGTGCGCAGCTCGCGGGCGAGTGCGCGGCGGGCGAGTCCCCGGCCGTGGTGCCGGGACTCCACCCAGGCGCCGGCGAAAGCGGCATCGTCGATCAGCCCGGCGTCCTCGAAGCGGGAGAGCACCTCCTCGGCCACCTCCGGCGGGATCTCCCGGCGGTGCAGCGCATCCGCCAACTGCTTGCGGGTGCGCGGGGTCCCGGTGAGCAGGCGCAGGCAGATCGCCCGCGCCCGCTCCGCCGGATCCTGGGGCGACAGCGCCTTCCCGGCCCTCGACGAGTCGGCGCTGTCGCCCGGCCATTCGGTGCGCCGGGTCACGGTCAGCTCTTGGCCGCCGCCGCCTTGGCCGGCTTGGCCTTGGTGGCGGGGGCGGGCACCGACTTCGCCGCGTCACCGGCGGGGGCGGCGCTCGCCGCGTCCGTGCCGGGCTCGGCGGCCGGAGCGTCCGCCCGGACGCCCACGCCCAGCTTCTCCTTGATCTTCCGCTCGATCTCATTGGCGAGATCGGGGTTGTCCTTGAGGAAGTTCCGGGCGTTCTCCTTGCCCTGGCCGAGCTGGTCGCCCTCGTACGTGTACCAGGCACCGGCCTTGCGGACGAAGCCGTGCTCCACGCCCATGTCGATCAGGCCGCCCTCGCGGCTGATGCCCTGGCCGTAGAGGATGTCGAACTCGGCCTGCTTGAAGGGCGGGGCGACCTTGTTCTTCACGACCTTGACGCGGGTGCGGTTGCCCACCGCGTCCGTGCCGTCCTTCAGCGTCTCGATCCGGCGGATGTCGAGACGGACCGACGCGTAGAACTTCAGGGCGCGGCCACCGGTCGTGGTCTCGGGCGAACCGAACATCACGCCGATCTTCTCGCGCAGCTGGTTGATGAAGATCGCGGTGGTCTTGGACTGGTTCAGCGCGCTGGTGATCTTACGCAGGGCCTGGCTCATCAGACGGGCCTGGAGACCCACGTGCGAGTCGCCCATCTCGCCTTCGATCTCCGCCTTGGGCACCAGGGCGGCCACCGAGTCGATGACGATCAGGTCGAGCGCGCCGGAGCGGACCAGCATGTCGACGATTTCCAGGGCCTGCTCGCCGTTGTCCGGCTGGGAGAGGATCAGGGAGTCGATGTC
This sequence comes from Streptomyces sp. NPDC003691, assembly GCF_053981115.1. Taxonomy (NCBI): domain Bacteria; kingdom Bacillati; phylum Actinomycetota; class Actinomycetes; order Kitasatosporales; family Streptomycetaceae; genus Streptomyces; species Streptomyces sp. NPDC003691. The sequence goes on from NZ_JBSFNQ010000108.1 coordinate 14,507, forward strand.
GACGCCCAGCTTCTTCGCGTACTCGGGGTCGAGGGCGTGCTCGGCGTCCACGAAGGCGACGGCGCCGCCGGCCTTCTGGGCGTTGGCCACGGCGTGCAGCGTGAGAGTCGTCTTGCCGGAGGACTCGGGGCCGTACACCTCCACCACGCGGCCGCGCGGAAGGCCGCCCACGCCGAGCGCGACGTCCAGCGCGGTCGACCCGGTGGGAATGACCTCGATGGGCTCGTTGGGACGCTCGCCCAGACGCATCACCGCGCCCTTGCCGAATTGGCGTTCAATCTGTGCGAGCGCGGCGTCGAGCGCCTTCTCGCGGTCGGTTCCTGCCATGGGTTCCACCCGGTTTGCTTGTGTCGATCGCTTCACGTCAAAGACGCTAACCCCTGCCACTGACAATGGGCCCCGACGCCGGTCCCGCCTGTGGACAACCACCCCGCGGAACCGGGCTCCGGACACCCCATAAGAATGGATGTTCGATTTTGGTGTCAAGCGCATCGCCCGGCGCGCCGCCGAACCGGCGAAGCCGCTCCGGGACCTCCCGCCCGGGGTCCCGCGGCCGCCCGGGGCCCGGGAAATCCGGAGAGGATTGTCGGTGCCCCCCTCTACTCTGAAGCCACGTTCGTGATCTGTGAGGGGGGACCTCGCGATCGCCCGTTCCCAAGACCCCGGCTCACGGCCCGTCCGAGCCGGCCGGGGGCAACGCGAGGTGAAGCGGTATGACATCCACGACCGAAGCGGCGGAAACCCCGCCCGGATCCAGCAGTTTCCAGGTAGATCTGCGCGGCCTGGTGGACCTGCTCTCCCACCATCTGTATTCGAGCCCCCGGGTCTACGTCCGCGAGCTCCTGCAGAACGCCGTGGACGCGGTCACCGCCCGGCGGGCCGCCGAGCCCGGCTGCCGGGACCGGATCCGGCTCTCCGCCGAGGGCGGCCGGGTCTCCGTCGAGGACAGCGGCATCGGTCTGACCGCGGACGAGGTGCACACCCTGCTCGCCACCATCGGCCGCAGCTCCAAGCGTGGCGGGGAGCACGGGCTGGAGTCCGCCCGCCGCGAGTTCCTCGGCCAGTTCGGCATCGGCCTGCTCGCCTGCTTCGTCGTGGCCCGTGAGATCCGTGTCGTCACCCGCTCCGCGCGTACGCCCGGCGCCGCCCCGGTGGAATGGCTGGCCCGCGACGACGGCTCGTACACCGTGCGCACCCTGCCCGACGAGGCCCGCCCCTCCCCCGGCACCACCGTCTTCCTGGAGCCCCGCCCCGGCGCCGGGGAGTGGCTGGCCCCGGCCCGGGTGGAGGAGCTGGCGCGCGACTTCGGCTCCCTGCTGCCGTACGACATCGTCTTCGCCGACGGCAGCGGGGCGGAGCGCCCGCTGACCGACCGGCCCGCCGTCTGGGACCGCGACTACCCCACTCCGTCCGCCCGCCGCGAGGCGCTCGCCGGACACTGCGCCGCCCTGTTCGGCTTCACCCCGCTCGACACGATCGACCTGGACCTGCCGGTCGCCGGGGTCCGCGGGGTCGCCCATGTGCTGCCCGATCCGGCCAGCCCGGCGCACCGGGGCGGCCACCGCGCCTATCTGAAGGGCATGCTGCTCACCGACCGGGCGGACAATCTGCTGCCGGAGTGGGCCTTCTTCGTCCGGGCCGTGGTCGACACCGACTCGCTGCGCCCCACCGCGTCCCGGGAGAGCCTCTACGACGACGAGACGCTGGACGCCGTCCGCGAAGCCCTCGGGTCCGCCGTCCGCCGGTGGCTGGCGGAGCTGGCCGCGGGCGACCCGCAGCGGCTCGCCGCCTTTCTCGCCGTGCACCACCTGGGGGTGAAGTCCCTGGCGCGGCATGATCCGGAGCTGTTCGGGCTGATGCTGCCCTGGCTGCCGTTCGAGACCAGCGACGGCCGGGTCGGCCTGGAGGAGTTCGCCGCGGCCCACGGGGAGATCCACTTCACCCGGACGGTGGAGGAGTTCCGCCAGATCGCCCCGATCGCGGCCGCCCACGGCCTGGGCGTGGTCAACGCCGGATACACGTACGACGCGGATCTGCTCGCCCTGCTGCCCACCGTGCGCCCCGCCGTGAAGGTCACCGAACTCGACGCCGGTGCCGTGACCGAGCGTCTCGACCCGGTGCCCACCGAGGCGGAGCTGGCGCTGGCCTCCTTCCTCGCCACCGCCCGCACCCGGCTCGACGCACAGGGCTGCGATGTGGCGCTCCGCGCCTTCCAGCCGGTGACCGTGCCCGCGCTCTACCTCGACGACCGGCAGGCGCGGCACGAGCGCGACCGGTCCGCCGCCGAGGCGAACGCCGATTCGCTCTGGGGCGACATCCTCGGCTCCCTCCGCGGCTCGGCGCCCCGGGCCCGGCTGGTGCTGAACCACAACAACCCGCTGATCCGCCGGATCGCCGCCCTCCCGGACCCGGAGCTGACCGCCACCGCGGTCGAATCGCTCTACGGACAGGCGCTGCTGATGTCCCAGCGCCCCCTGCGGCCCGCCGACTCCACCCTGCTCAACCGGGCCTTCCTCGGGCTTCTGGAATGGGCCACCCACTCCGCCGCCGGCGACGCCTCCCAGGGAGAGCACTGATGAGCACGATGACCACCGAGGAGATCCGCCGCGGCCTCCGGGAGAACGCCGACAGCCCCTACGGCCCCGCCCGGATCGCCCGCGCCGAGGCCCTCAGCTCGGCCGCCGAGGCGTCCCGGGACAATTCGCTGTTCCGCCAGGCCCTCCAGGAGCTGATCGACGCGTACGAGCACAGCTCCGAGCGGACCAGGATCGTGGTGCCGTTCGCCCGGCTCCTCCAGGAGTACGACCGGGATCCGGCCGCCTTCGGCTCGTACGAGGTCCACAGTCTGTTCTGGCGGTTCAAGTGGGTGACCAGCGGCATTCTCGACTCCCCGGAGATCCCGCTGGAAGCCGTGGAACGCTGGCTCACCGATATGGAGCGGCGCTACCGGCTCGCGGGCCACAGCGAGCGCGCGGTGCGCCAGGCCGAGCAGATCCTCGCCGAGGCGACCGGCGACGAGGAGCGCGCGGAACGGGCCTTCGCCGCCTGGCTGGCCGCCGACCGCGACTCCATGAGCGACTGCCACGCCTGCGAGCTGAACGAACAGGGGCGCTACCGGTCCGTCCGGGGCGACGACGCGGAGGCGGTACGGCTCTGGGGGCCGGTCCTGGCGGGCGACTCGTACTGCCTGGAGGAGCCGCACCGGGTCCTCGCCCACTCCCTGCTGCCGCTGCTCCGCCTCGGCCGCGCCGCTGAGGCCCGCGCCAACCACCTCCGCGGCTACCGCATGGCCCGGGGCAACGAGAGCCTGCTCCGCTCCGTCGGCAAGCACATCGAGTTCTGCGCTCTCACCGGCAACGAGTCCCGGGGACTGGAGATACTCGCCGAGCACGCCGGGCATCTCGGCGCCCTCGTCGACGTCGAGGCCCAGCTCGACTTCAACAGCGGCATCCTGGTGCTGCTGCGCCGGCTGAAGGACACCGGCCACGGCGACCGGCCCACCGTGCCCTACGACGGCACGGTACGGACGGCGGCCGGGCTGTACGACCTGCTGTACGCGGACGCCGCCGCGATCGCGGCGCGCTTCGACGCCCGCAACGGCACCTCGATGGTGTCGGACCGGTTCAGGGAGCGGACGGCCCGGCAGCCGCTCGCCGACACCCTGCCGCTCGGGGTCCGCAGTGCCGCGCTGCCCGCCCCCTCGGCACCGGAGCGCCCCGCCGCGGCTGCGGTCTCCGGCACCGGGGAGCCGGACTCCTTCACCGGCCTCGTCGAGCGCGCCCGTACGGCCCGCCGCCGTGGCCACCCTTCGTCCCGCGGCCTCTGGGCGGAGGTCGCGCGCCGGGCCGGTGCGGAGCCCGCGCCGGATCCCGCGCTCGCCGCCGATCTGCTGGAGTCCGAGGCCTGGACCGCGCACGAGAACGGCGCGGGGGACGCCGCCGAGCACTTCGCCCGCGCCGCCGGAGCCCATCGGGCGGCGGGGCAGCCGGACCGGGCCGCGCACACGGAACTGGCCGCCGCCGGAAGCGCCGCGGCCGCCGGAGCCCCGGCGGCGGAGATCACGGAGAGACTGGCGGTGGCCGTGCGGTCGGCCGCCGGGCTGGACCCGGCGGATCCGCAGCGCGGGCGGCGGATCGCCCTGGCGGAGCTGGCCGGGCTGCGGCTCGACTCGCTGCTGCGCCACCGCGAACAGCACGAAGCCGGGGCCGGGGCCGGGGAGGGCCCGGAGGGGGCCGACCCGGTGCTGATGGAGCAGCTCGGCGCGTTCGTCGCGGCGCGCGGCGCGGCGGCCGGCGGGGAGACCGTCGCCGCGGTGGCGGGCGGCTCGACGGATGTGCTGGCCCAGGCGGAGCTGTTTCTCGCGCAGCTGCTGCTGTCGGCCGGGGAGCCGGAGCGGGCGGCGGCGCTGCTGGCGTCGGCGGCGGAGCACTTCACCGCCGCCGGGCGCCCGTGGGAGGCGGCGGAGCCGCTGGACCTGCGGGCGAGGGTCGTCGCCGCGGCCGGTGACCCGGTCGCGGCCGAGGCCGATGCCAGGGCGGCGCTCGCGTGTACGGCCGAGGTCGTCGAACCCGGCACGCTGGGCTCCGTACGGCTGACGCTGGCCGAGATCCTGATCGAGCGGGAGGACGGCGGGGCCGAGGCGGCGGAGCTCGCACTCGGCGCCGCCCACTGGTTCGACCGGGCGGAGCTGTCCGCGGGGCCCGGGGCCCGGGCACGGCTGCTGCTGGCCCGGGCGTACGCCGGGTCGGGCCGGGACGCCGAGGCGGCCGAGGTGCTGCACTCGGCCCTGCCGGATCTGGTGGCGACGTACGGGGGCGTCGACGACGGGGAGGTCGTCCGGGCCCGGCGGATGCTGGGCGTGCTGCTCGACCGGCTGGAGGACCCGCGCGGGGCGGCGGAGCAGTATCTGCTGGCCGCCGAGAGCACCACCGGGTGGGAGGACCCCCGGCCGCAGGCGAGTCTGGCCAATTCGGCGGCGGAGTCGCTCTCCGCCGCGGATCTGACCGAGGAGGCGGAGGCGGCCTATCTGCGGGCGCTGGAGCTGTGGCGCCGTGCGGACGACTGCCGGGTTCCCGAGGTCCGGGTGCTCCGCTCGCTGGCCTGGCTCCGGCTGCGGGGCGACTCGCCCCCGGCGGAGCACGAGCGGGCCCGGAGGTTCATGGGCGAGGCGCTCGCGCTGGTCCAGGACGCCGAGGACCCCGAGCTGCGGTACGAGTGGGCGGAGACCTGCTGCCAGCTCGCCCGGCTGCTGGACGCCGACGACGGACCGGCCGGGGAGGCCCCGGAGGGAGACGGGCCGAAGCACGAAGAGCCGGAGGACGACGGGTCGGGACGCGGGGACGATCGGGTCGCCGCGGCCGGATCCCCGGAGGGGCCGGACGGCCCGGACGGGGCCCGGTCCGGTGTGCCCGACCCGGATGTCCGGCTGCTGGACCGGGCGGCCGCTCTCTTCGCGGAGTTCGGGGAGGCCGCGCGCCGGGACCGGTTCAACGCCCTGGCCCGGGCCGCGTGGACGGAGCACGACCGGGGCCGTACGGACGAGGCGAAGGCCCGGATGACGGCGCTGGTGGAGGAGCTGGAACACGCGGTGAACGCCGCGGGCCCGGCCGACGAGGCATCCGCGGCGGACGGAGTGCGTCCGGCCGGTGGCACGGCGGACGGCGGGGAGCCGGGGGCCGCGGTCCTGCTGGACCACGCCCGGAGCATGCTCGACGAGATGTGAGCGGCGGGGCGGCGGCGCTGGTGCTGGGCCGGGCCCGGCGCCGGGTCGCCGTGGTGGACTCGGGCGAAC
>NZ_JBSFNQ010000109.1:0-20273 GCF_053981115.1 Streptomyces sp. NPDC003691
ACCAGATAGTCGGTGCGGCCATCGGCGTCGAAGTCGGCGAACCTGACCTGGCTGCCGGTCCAGTGCGAGGAGCCGGACGCGACGAAACCGAGGTCTACCCAGCCCCCCTGGTTGTCGCCGCCCCGGTTCAGCAATGCACGCACGCTGCCGTTCGCGCCCACCACCAGGTAGTCCGTGCGGCCGTCCGCGTCGAAGTCCACGTCCCCGTCGCCGAGGCTGAGGGCGGCTCCCGGCGTCGGCGGCGCGACCGTGACGTTCTCGGTGATCCCGTTGCGGACCTCGGGTTGGGCGAGGGCGTCGGAGAAGGCCCGCGCCATCTTCTTGTAGCCGTTGTTGTTGGGATGCAGGTTGTCGGGGAGATCCTGTGCCGACAGCGGCGGGATGTTCACCTGGAACACCTTGTGGCCCTGCGCCCGGCGCGCGGTCACCAGGCCCGGCAGCGCGTTGTTGAAGGCCTCCACGCGGCTGGCCGCTCCCGGGTTGTAGTTGGGCACGATGCCGGCGACGAGGATCGTCACATCGGGAGCGGCGGCCAGGATCCGGTCCATCAGCGCGCCCAGCCGGGCGGGCGCCGTGGCGACCTCGTGGTTCCGGTTGATGTCGTTGCTGCCGAGGTGCAGTGTGATCACATTGGGTTTGGCCGCGTACAGCCATGATTCGACATCGGCGGCGATCTGTTCGATCAGGAAGCCCGAATGCCCTTCGTGCTGCGCGTCGGGCCCGTTGCCGTGGGCGAGGGAGCCGACGAAGTCGAGCACGGGCGCGCGATTCCTGAGATGGACCCGCAGGTACTCCCGGTATCCGTTCCCGTGATTGCTGCCCACGCCCTGGGTGATGGAGTCGCCGAGCGGCATCACGGCGAGCCGCGGGACCTGCCACGACAACGGCGGTGTGCCGCCCATGCCCGGGGTATCACCGTGGTAGGTGTACAGGTTGAGGGCATTGACGGTGGCCAGCGGCGTCGGGTCGCCGTCCCTGTACTGGTTGACGGCGAGGAAGTTGGGCTTCTTGCGGGCGGCGGGCATGCAGAAGCGCTCGGCCCGGTTCTGGAGCTTCCCGTTGTCGATGGTGTACGTCGGGGACAGCGCGGCATCACGGAAATGGTTCATCACGAAGAGACGCCGGAACTTCGGCTCTTCCTGGGACAGGGGGATTTCGGCCCACCGGCTGAAGCACCGCCAGTTGGCGTTCCCCAGCCCGAGTCCCATGGTCCAGTAATTCTCCACGGTCCAGTCCCGGCCGGACATCACTCCGAAGGCCTCGCGGGATCCGTTCTCGCCCTCCGGCTTGTCGGAGAAGACGAGCAGCCGCTTGTTGTCCCTGATCATCTCCGAGCGCCGGGGCCACCCGTGGTCCTGGACCCCCTCGGTACGGGGGTTGAAGACGAGGCCGTTGAACGCGCTCTGGACGGACGGGTGGTCGAAGCCGGTTTTCAGCTGGTCCGCGGTGACCTTGTCCTCGATGAAGAGGGTGACGATCTCGTTCCGGTTCTCCGGCTTGTTGAGCCATTGAGTGATGTCCGCCAGAACATTCTCCAGCGGCCGTATTTCGAGGGACGAGCACGGGTTGTGGCACACACCGATCAGCCCGTGGTGATTGTGGACGTCGATCATCAGACCGCGTACGCCGTGGTTCAGCTGCGTGACGATCGAATGCGGCTGGGCGGGGCCCATGACGCCCCAGATGTCCTCGGAGTTCTGGAACGCGTTGTGCGTGGTGAGGAAGGTGAGCTGGTCGAAGGTGGGGTCCGCGAGGTCCTCTCCGGTCAGCGGAGTCTTCGTCGGATTGACGGGCGTGACGTACCACTCGGCGGTCTCATTGGTGACGGTGCTGAAGAAGGGCCACGCCACGTTGTCGTCGGTCGCCTTTCCACTGGCCAGCCGTTCGCTGCCGCCCTGGCTGGTGAGCAGCGCGTACCGCTCACCGCCGACCCCGTGGAGCCACCACACCCCCGCGGCGCTTCCGCACCCGACGAGGCTCGGCCAGGGGTGCGTCGCGTTCCGTCCGAGGCACTGGCCGCTCCGGGTCGTGCTCCTGATCCAGTGCGAACCGTCCGGCTGCGGGAGGAACTCCCACTGCTGGTGGTCCTCGTCACCCTTGGGGGGACGGGCGTCGACGTTGGTCTCGGTCGCCGAGAGGGCGAAGCCGTTCTTGACGTTCTGGATGTAGTAGGCGGCGGGCGCCCCCTGCGGGGCCGCCACTGCGGTGCCGGCACCGGCGAGCAGTGCGCCCGCGCTCAGCAGACCCGCGATGAGCGCCGTCACCAGCGTGTGCACCAGGAGGCGGAAGACCGGGTTCCGCCGTCCGGGGCGCGGCGGGCGGACCGGGACGGTGCTGGTTCTGTCGGTGTGTCTCAAAGGAAACCCTTCCTGCCGGATTCCGTGGGGCCTGACGGCCCCTCACGTCCTCAGGGGGAAAGGGAGGCGGAGGTTGTCTCCCGCCGGGAGAATGGCGTGAACCGGGTAGGCGGGTCCGGAAAGCGCCGTTCGATCTCTTCGGCCCTATGCCGGCGGTGCCGACGGCCTGTGCGTGCAGCGCTCCAGGAGCCGACGATACCGCTCAGGATCTGCCTCGATGAGGAGCCTGGCCCTCTCATGGCTGTCCCGGAGTCCGGCGGGATAGTCCGCCGGGTCAAGGCTGAGGTCCAACGAGAGGTCCTGGCGTGTCTGTGGGTCTTCGCAGACCAGGAACGCGGAGAGGCAAGCCGATCGGTAGTCGTTGCTGCCGGCCGAGGTTCAAAATCGGCTTCGCGCCCGGCTCGGTCGGGGAGCATCTCTACTGGCATTCCCCCGCCTCCCTGGTTCAGATGGTCGCAGCCCAGGCAAGCCCCGGCTCAGGCTGGGCGCCAGACCGGTCTGAGAGTCAACGAATCAACCATCGCCCTCACCTCCGCAAGTCCCGCGCCGAAGCAGGTCTCACGCAGCTACGGGTCCTCGTTGGGGTGGTTGAACGGTGTAGTGACAGTGGTCGCGGATGAGAGCCCATAGGACGTCGAGACGTCGGCGGGCGAGGGCCCGGATCGCCTGCTTGTGGCTCTTGCCCTCGTTCCGCTTGCGGTCGTAGAAGGTCTTCGATGTGGGGCAGAAGCGGGCGGCGACCTGGACGGATAGGCAGAAGACGCGCAGGAGCCGACGGTGGTAGCGGTGCCGCCTGCACATGTTGCCGCTGATCCGGCCTGATTCCCGTGGGACCGGAACCAGCCCGCCAACAAGGTAAGGAGCACTCTGAGCAACAGCCGGAACCTTTCCAGACGTCGAAGCAGGCTTCCGGAAAAGAGGCAGGACAGGGCCGGCCGGATTCGAACCGACGTCTTCCCACATGCGGTGAAAGGCGCGACGACCACTGCGCTACGAGCCCTGTCCTGCCAAGGGATCATACGAGCCTTGGCACTCCGCTGCCTCGAATATCCCAGGCCAGACAGACCACTCGCCGTGACGGCTTCACAGAAGTTGTGCCAGAGCCGCTACCCGTGAACAAAGCCACCGGACAGCCGTGTGCGCGAGGGGTGCATGGTCCGGTGTCGTGGGGGTCACCGTTTCCCCGTTGCCGCGATCGGCTGCTTTGACGGGCCCGGGGCGCCCCGTCCGGGCCGGCAGAAGACCAGGCGACTGTGGGGCTTGCTGACCCGGTGGCCCGAGGGGAGCTGGTGGTCGGGGGAGTGGGCGGGGTGAATGGTCAGCGCCGGGTCGGGGCCGTTGCGGACGGTGCGGTCCCCGGTGCGGACAGCATGGGTGAGGAGTTCGGTGAGTGCGGGGGGCGTGGTCACCGAAGGCGTGGACTCGGAACTCCCACTCCCGCCTGTTCTCCGAAGGTCCGGCGAGCGGTCGGGAGCCGGGCAGGTCGCTGCGTGGTTGGTGGCTTGTAATTTGTTTGCCGGGCCTGGGTGATGGTTTTAGGGTCGGTGTATTGAACGGCGTGTAGCTCAGCCAGTCAGAGCACCGGGCTTCCTACCCGGGGGGCGCAGGGGCAGGTCCTGCCACGCCGGCTTATGGACATGAACGCTGACCAGCAGCAGCCCCCGACCGAGCCCGGCCGTCCCGCCGGAGCACCCGCAGCCGCGACGACTGGCCCGGCCACCGCCTCGTCTGACTACGCCGCAGGTCAGCTGGCACGTGCACGCCGCACCTCCGTCTCGCACGCTGAGCCGGCGACCCGTGACCGCGCCCTCGGCCGGATGCAGAAATGGCGCGCAGTGCTCGCGGGCATGGCGGACGGCAGCCTCACCGTCGGTTCGCGGACCCCGGTCGCCGGACTGCCTGCCTGGGTCACCCCCGAGGTCGTCCGTGGCGGATTCGCCACCGGAACGCCCGGTGCGGGCGGGCCTCTCGCCCCGTACGAAGCGGACGCCGCCCGCCGGGCCGGCGTACCGGCCGACCGTGCGGCGCTCTTCGCGCACGCACTGACGGGGCCGGGCCTCGAGGAACTGTGGGAGCTGCTGGACACCGGTCGCTACGAGGTGTCCCTGCCCGAGGAGGCGGCCCTGCTGACTGTCGCCTGGCTGGTACGGGCCGAGGACTTCGGCACGGCCGCGGCCCTGGTGGCGGAGCTTCAGCCGTTCGCGGGCCGCCTGCGTTTCCTGCCCCGCCCGGCGGACCGGCCCCTCTCCGACGCGAGTGCGGTGCACCGCCGCAGCGTCGGCGAGGTTGCGGACGCGCTGCGGGCCCGCAGGCCCAAGGCCGCCATCGAGGTGCAGCGCGAAGCCCTGGGCGTGTGGCGGCCCTTCGACGACGAGCTTCTCGGGTACTGGCTGCGGCACGGTGAAGCGGCCGTTCCGGTCCGGGCCGCAGAGGATCTGCCCGGACCGGGACCCGTGCCCGGCTGGGCTGCTGCCCGCACCGGCCGCGATGGCGTTGATGCGCGCGTCCAGGCGGCTGTCCTGCTGGAGCGCTACCGCGCCCTGGCCGCGTTGCATACGCAGTGCAGCAAGCACCGCGACCGCAAGTCCAACACGGGCATCATGCTGCGGGCCCTGGAGAAGGCTGCCGCGGGTCGCCCGCTCGCGCCCCGGCTCGCCGGGCTGCTGCGCCACGCGGTGACCTCGGTCATCGCCAAGCGGGGCCTGCCCGGCTCGGAAGAGCACACCCGGCTGCGTGCCGAGCAGGCACGCCAGGCGGCCCTGCCGGCCCACCACGAGATCGCCGCCGCCGTGGCGGACCGCCTGGCACCGCTGGACCAGCGTGCCGGCACTCCCGACACCGACGGGCTCCTCGTACCGGTCACGGAGAGCGAGGCGGCCGGGACCGGCCTGCCGGCCGGAACCGCTGTCCCGCCGCGTTTGCGGCGGGTGGTCCGCACCGCGCTCAGCGCCCCGCCGGAGGAACTCGTCGCGCGCGGCCTGGTGCCGTCCGCGGAAGTACTGGCCGACCTCGTTCCCCAGCTCGTGGCCAACGCCACCGCACAGCGCTACGCCGACCCCGCCCTGCGCACCCTTCAGGCGGCCACGTACCGGGCGTTCCGCAACCGGCGTTCGCTGCTGCTGCTCAACCTGGCGCGCCAGGTACGGGTGGACGAGCTGCCCTGGGTGCGCGCGGTCGCGGGCCACGGCAGCGACGCCGATACGGAGGAACGGGCACGGGCGGCTGCAGAGGCCGTACTGCGCCGCCTGGGAGACCTGGCCGTCGGTGCGTTCCCCGGAACGCTGCTGCCGAACCCGCTGGTGCGCGAGATGTCCCACCTGGCACGCCGGGCCGGCCTTTCCGCGCCGTTTACCGAGGAGCTCGCGGCCGACATCTTCATGGGAACCTTCAGCCCGAAGTTCCCGGCCGCCGCCGGCGTTGCCGCCGACCTCCTGGAAGACAGCCTCTATACCCGCTACTACGGGATCGACTGCGGCGCAGTACGCACCATGGCGGCGCACGCTGACGGCACCGGCCGGACACGTCCGGCCCGCCTCGCACCCGCGTTCGACCGGCTGTGCCGGGAACGGGCCGGTACGGACTCCGCCCGCTCCTGGTCGCCGGCCGGCAACGGCACGGTCATCGAGCAGGCGCAGATCCTGACCACCCACAACCTGGCCGTCCTGGTGCGGCACGTGGGCATCGCCCCGGAGGCGGGCTGGGAGTCCCTGGCCGAGAAGAGCTTCGGTGCGGTGTGCCGCCTCGTCGCCCGCGTTCACGGCCACCCGCGGCCGCTCGGCACCATCAAGGACGCGGCGTACGCCTGGCGGCAGACACTGTTCTTCCTGTCGCTGTGCCCGCCCGGCCGGCAGGCTGCGCTCGTCCGGCGGATGGCGGCGAAGGCCGCCGGTCAGCCGTGGCACACGGCGGCCCGCCTCGCCCCGGTGACCGCCGGACTGCGCCTGGTCGCGGGCGGTGGCACCTTCGGCGCGGACGGCACCGCACTGGATGGCCGAGCCCGCCGTTTCCAGGGCTGGACCACGACCGGCCACTGGATGTCCTCGGCGGTCCGCTGACCGGCCGACGCCAACCGACCGCCCCCGGCATGCTTCGGAAGAACACCCACCGCGATCCGGCCGGGGTGCCCGTTCAGGGGCGGGCGGCGGGTGGTTCTTCCCTGTCCCGGCGAAAGGGGGAGGGCGCGAAGGCCGGCATGCCGACGCGATGGGACCCCCGGCGCAGGTCTAGCCCGCCCGCTACGCCGCGGGGCCGGGCCCGCCACCCGGTACCGCGCCTCCTCCCCTCCGCGGCACGTTCGCAGGGGCGGGTTCCGGGCGGCCGACGCAGTGACGGCGTTGTGGGTCAGTGAAGCCTCCTGGCCATTACCTGCTCCCTGGTCACGCCGTCGGGCAACAGGTCCCCACGTTCTCCGGTGGTGATGAACCCGTGGCGTTGGTAGAGGCCGGTGGCGGATTCGTTTCCTGGGATCACCGCGAGCGTCAGCGTTGTGGAGCCCGATCGCAGGGCCCATGTCGTGACTGCTTCGATCAGCTGGTCTCCGACCCCGTCGCCTCGCGCTTCGGGACTGACCCATAACGACCTGAGTTCGCTTGTCCCGCTGTCCCCGGGGATGCCCCTGACCATGCCGACAGGCCGGCTTTCCCTCAGCGCGACGACGTTGTAGGACCCGGGGATGGTCAGACGGGCGCGCCACTGCTCCTGGCCACCCCTGTGCCAGTCGGCGAGGCAGGCTTTGAACGCGTGCGGTGCATCGGTCAGGGCGGCAACGCGGATCTCCCGCCACAGTGGCCAGTCATCTGACGTGATGATGCGCAAACTCGCCATGCAGTGGAGTGTGCCGCACGACCGGTGGCAGGGGGCGTGCGCAGTTCAGTCTGCTGTGAAGGGTGCTGATCAACGGTCCTCTCTTCCCGGCTCGTGTTCCGCTGCTTACGCCCACCTCATACCCGGCTTCCGTAGCGCGTCCAGCTGCTCCGCGGTGAGTTTGTAGCGTCTGGCGCGGGTGTTGGAGGTCCGTACGCCTGGGTGGAGTGGGCCCGGGTTCTGGAGTGGTGGAACGAGGACGGGTTCTGCTTGGTTTTTTCGTCACCCACCGGGGTTGGCTGTTCCGGGGCGGGCGGGTGTGTGTGGGTTGAGTAGTGGGTCGGGTTCGGTTGAGTGCGGGTGCTCAGGGTGGGTTGCGGGCCTCTTCGTAGTGTCGGGGGTGGTGGTCGAGTGTGCCGGATGGCGGGGGAGTCTGTGAACGTGTTGATGCAGCAGGCGAGTGGTGGTTCCTGTGTGTCGGGGGAGTGGCCGTTGCTCTACCTGGGTGTGGTGGCCGTCCTCGGGGGGTGCGGGTTCCTGGTCAATCTGATCGCGCTCTGGGTGTGTGTCAATGTCGAGCAGCCGGTCAGGGCGTGGGCGGTGGCGATGGTCGTGCTGCCGTGGATCGGTCTGGTCGTGGCGTTGGTGGCGTCCGTGGGGCTCGGCCTCGACGCGGCGGGGCGGGGCGGGTCGCCCTGGTGGTTCCTGTTCGCGGGAGCCGGGGCGCATCTGGGGGCGCTGGCGGTGGTGGCCTTTCTGGCACGGTCCGCCAAGCGGAAGGCCTACCGTGATGGCGTTGCGGCGCCGGGCACGGCTGTGCCCGGCGCGCAGACTGGTGAGGCAGGTGCCCCCTCGGAATCGGTGCGGCCGCGGTCTTCCGCCGTCCCCGTCGACTCGCCCGGCTCGCGCGAGGAGTGGCGGGCCCGGGTGATCCGCAGGCCGGACGACGTGGGATACGGGGTCCTGTTGCCGTGGCTGGCCGAGAAGTACTTCGCGCACCACCACCGCCTGGTGGACCGGCACCTGCCCTCCGGCTGCCACCCCGGAGAGACCGCCACCGCGGACGACGCGCTCGCGGTCCTCGCCCTGGGCGAGAGTATTCACCGCATGCTTTTGCGGGACCGCTCCTGGTTCGTGCACGACGCCATGAGGTGGGGTGCCACCTGGAACGAGGTGGCGGCCGCGCTGGACGTGACGACGGGCCGGGCCCGGTCCGTCCTCCGGTCCTACGCAGAGACGCAGCGGAAGCTGTACGAGGAGACCGAGAGAACGGGTGACCGGCCCCTGGGCTACTCCGCCGAGAAGTACCGCTCCGCGCTGGCGCTCATCAGGCTCGCCGATGACGCGCGGTCATCGTCCGCCGGGTAGCGGGACGGGCGGGCTCGAGTCCAGGTCGGCGGTGAGCCGGCCGAGGTCGGTGAGGGTGCGGGCTTCGGCCCGCCGGGCGCGGTGCGCGTGAGGCAGTCGGATCTTGACAGGGGTCATCCCTTCGGTACGGGCAGAACTGGCGGCCTGTCCGGTTCTTGGCCTGCCCCGGGTGCGGGTCAGGGCACTTCGTCAGGCTGTGGCGGCCTGCCGGCTGTGTAGCCTGTCGATCTGTTCGAATGGAATGAGGGTGTGTCGTGCAGACGCTGGTGGAGGGGGCCGTCGCGGAGGCTCTTCGTGACGGGGGCGGCGAGGCGGTCCGTTTGTATGCCGCTGCCTGTGTCGAACGTATGGCGCCGCTGTTCGTGGGCCTGAGGGCCGGTGAGCCGGGCCGTGAAGCCGACCAGGACTTCTATGCGGGGTCCGTTCACGGCCTCTGGCATGCCGACCGGCCACTCGCCGACGCTGCCGAGCGCGTGCGTCGGCTGGAGCGGTTCCCGGAGCTTCGGCCGAGCGAGGAGGGGATCTCCGATGTCGGCGATACCTACGCATTCTTCGCTGCTCTCTGCCTGCGGTATGCCCTGCTGGCCCACGGTTCGGGAAGCGCTGATGACGCGGTGTCCTGCGGCCACGCGGCGCTCACCGCAATGGGAATGCTCGACCAGAACGTGGCAGGTGCCGGCTTCCTCGCCGAGGAACAACGGCTCCAGGCTCTCTCGCTGAGTGGTGACGCCGCAGGCTTGTGGGACGTGAGCGTTGCGGCGGGGCGGGAGAGGTTTCGTGCTGTGGTGGGCCGCATGCCCCGTTAGGCATGCTCCTGGCCGCTGCGGATGCCGATAAGCGACAGCCTCTGGCTATGCGGCCGCTATGCCTGGTTCGCCGGGTGGAGCCGGATGGCCCGGCGGGTTCGGCTCGGGGCAGTCGTCCGCGCGATGCCTTGGGCGCCCCCGGTGACGGTCCGGGCGGCCCCGGTCAGGCCCGGGGTGCCGCTCGGACCAGTTGGGCGAGGTGGACGGCCGCGTCGCGGAGGGGGGTGTCGTCGGCGGTGACACGGCTCAACAGCTCGGCGCCCTCCAGCATGCTGATGACCGTCCCGGCGAGGGGGCGGGCCGCGGCCGGGGCGATGCCGCTCTCCGTGAGCTTGGCCGTGACCAGATCCCGCCAGTCGGTGAGGGCCCGGGTCGCCGCCTCCTGGAGGCCGGGGACACGGCCGACGGTCTCCAGGGCGGTGACGGCGACCGGGCAGCCGTCGCTCCACTCCGACCGCTTGAGATCCTCCGCCAGCAGCAGCGCGCAGGCGGCCGTCGCCTCGGCCGGGTCAGTGGCCGAGGCGAGGCCCCGGGCGAGCAGATCGCCGAACTCCCGCGCGCCGTGGTGCATCGCCTCGATCGCCAGCTCTTCCTTGCCCCCGGGGAAGAAGTGGTAGACGGAGCTGGGTGACGCCTGCGCGGCGCCGGCGATGCGCTTGACCGAGGTGCTTTCGTACCCCTGCCGCTGAAGCAGCGCCGCCGTGGCCCGGATGATCCGGCGGCGGGTGTCGGTGTCGGACGAGCGGTCGCGCGGTGAGGTGGCTGCCATGCCCCCGAGTCTACTGGTTGGAACGTTCGATCCAGAGTGCCGTATGCTCTGGATCGAACGTTCCAACCAGAGCGATGGATGGGTATCGATGAGAGCAGCAGTACCGGCCTCCGCATGCGCCGCATGGGAGAGCCACCCCGGATACACCCGGATGTTCGCGCCGGGCGAGCTGACCGTGGGACTCTTCCTGCCCCTGTGGCCCTACACGGGCGACATGGCGGCGATGCGCGGCCAGACCGAGATCGTCCAGCGGGCCGAGAACGCCGGTTTCGCCGCAGCCTGGGTGCGGGACGTACCCCTGGTCGACCCGGCCTTCGGCGACGTGGGGCAGGTGTACGACCCCTGGACCGCACTGACCTGGCTGGCGGCACACACCTCCCGGATCAGCCTGGCCTCCGGCAGTGTGGTCCTCCCGCTACGGCACCCCATCGACCTGGCCAAACAGTCCGCTTCCGTGGACCACCTCAGCGGCGGGCGCCTGGTCCTCGGGGTGGCCTCCGGCGACCGGCCCGTGGAGTTCCCCGCGTACGGGCTGGACCATGGCGCGCGCGGGGCCCGCTACCGGGAAGTGGTCGACTCCTTCCGCGGGCTGCTGGGGGAGGAGCGCCCCGGTGGTGCGAGCCTGCTGCCGAAGCCGGTGCACGGCCGGATCCCCCTCCTGGTCACCGGCTCCTCCCAGCAGTCCCCGCTCTGGATCGCCGAGCACGCCGACGGCTGGCTGGTCTACCCCGGAGCCAGCGCGGCCCCCGAGGGCCCCCGCGCACTCGGGGACCGGATCGGGGCATGGCGCGAGCTGATCCCCGGCGGGGAGTTCCGCCCGGCCGCGACCAACGAATGGATCGACCTCCACGAGGATCCGGGCCACCCGCCCACCCCGCTGCGCGGCGGCTTCGTCCTGCGCACGGGGAGCCGGGGACTGCTCGACCTGCTCGGCCGCTGGAAGGCGGCCGGGGTCAACCACGCCGCACTCGGAGTCCAGCACGGCAGGCGCCCCGCTGCCGAGGTGGTGGCGCAGCTCGCCGAAGAGGTCGTACCGCACTTCCCCGCCCTGGCATCCCCCGCACCGCTGGCTTCCGCGTGGTGACGCCCCTGTGCCCCGCGGAGCCCGGTGCCCCCGCCGGCGGAGCGGAGACCGGCGAGTTCCGTGAGGCCATGCGTCTCTGGGCGACGGGCGTCGCCGTCGTCACCACCCAGAGCCCCGAGGGCCCGCACGGGATGACCCTCAACTCCCTGCTGTCGGTGTCGCTCGCTCCGCCCACCCTGCTGATCTCCCTCAAGCGCGGCAGCCGCACCGCGGAGATCATCCAGCGAACCGGCCGCTTCACCGTCAATGTCCTCGCCGCGGGGCAACACGCCCTCGCCGACCGCTTCACCCGGCGCCGGGCCTTCGGCGCCGAGGAGTTCACGGGCGTCCACCACCGGCCGTCCCCCGACGGCGCGGGGCCGGAGCTGACAGGGGCCGCTGCCGTTCTGACCTGCCGTACGACCCGGCGCATCGAGGTCGCCGATCACACCCTGATCGTCGCCGCGGTGACCACCGCCCACCGCCCGTCCACCGATGACCCCCGTGCGCCCCTCCTCTATGCCGACCGGTCCTACCGCACCCTCACCCAACCGGACCCCGGCCCCGACCCCTCCCACCGGCCCGCCGAACCCTGACCCGGGCCGCACGGCCCGGCGACCGCGCCTCGGGGGAAGCGGGCACGCGGGCGGCGGCAAGGAAGACGGGATCCCGCCCGTGCGCCCGTCGTCCCGCGCCGGTACGACGGAGGCGGAGTGTCCAACAGACGGCGGGCCCGTTCTACGCCGCCCACTCCACACCCAGCGCGGCGAGGGCGGCCCGCTGCTCCACGGTGAGTTCGTCCCGCCTGCTTTTGGTGTTGGAGAGCCATACACCGAGTTTCACGGGCACGGGCTCCGTCTCGCCGTCGACCGTGATCTCGACGACGGTGCTGCGCGGGACGGGTCGCTGGCCCTCCTTCTCCACCCACACCGCCAGGGCGGCGAGGCCGCGCTGGAATGCTGCCCCGGCCTTGCTCCCCGGCTTTTTCGGCCCCTTGAGGGCGGCGGCCAGCGCCGGTCGGAGTTCCGTCGGGGCGATGGCCGCCGTGGGGTGGGCCGCGCCTTGTACGCCGAGCGCTTCCAGGCGGTGGCGCTGTTCGGAGAGGAGTTGTGCCCAGGTGCCGGGTTCCTGGTGCCGCCGGCGCCAGGTGCCGATGTCGTCGCCGTCGAACATGACGCCGGGGGCGATGTGGGGGAGGTGGCCTTCGGCGTCGACGAGGTGCGAGTACTCGGTAGTGGCGTTGCCAGTTCAGCCGCCAGGGGCAGTTCCAGTCGGGATCGATGGCGGTGGCTGCGTAGGTGAACAACGGGTTTTGGCTCAAGTTCTGTGGTCCGTGACTGTGGGTCACCGATTAGATTGTGAAGAGGGCTTCCTCTTGTGGCGGGATCGGGGGGTCGAGGACGTCGCGGAGGCGGGTGATGTCCTGGCGCCACTTCGACCAGTTCGCAGCTTCGGCCCACTGTTCTGCGAGTTCAGACCGGTTGGAGACCATTTGGTCCAGGGCGTCGACGGCGAGCATTCGAAGGTCTGCAGGCAATTCCGGTAGCGGCTCTGATGGGCCGTAGTTCGAACACGCCGGATCGCCGTCGGGATGCTGGGCGACGACCAGGGCCGCCGCGGCCACTGCACGCTCGCCGTCGTAGATTCCCAGGAAGTCCGCAGGCCCGGCGGCACGCTTGAGCACGCCCCGGATCATGGCTTCGCGTTTTTCCAGTGCTGTCTCGTCCAGGTCACCGGCGAAGTCGGCGGCGGTGTCGTTGTCGAAGGGGCCGATGTCCCAGGTGCCCATATCTCTCCTCGCGTAGCCTTCTGGGGATCCTCGCACTGGCCACCGACAGTGAGGTCAGGAGGCACGTAGTACCCGCTTGCGGAACAGCCCGAATTCGGCTCGGCTGTAGAGCTGCCGCTTGATCTCCTTGATGCGGTTGACAGCACCCTCGATGCTGCCGGAGCTCCAGTCGAGAGTGAGCCCGGCGGCTGTACCGTCTTTGACGAACAGGTCGCCTGGGAAGAGTCGTAATGCCGGGCTCTGGCTGCTTTCTTGGGGGCTGGGGTGCGGTGCGGTGCGTGAGCGGGTGTGGCTGTACGGGTGCGGGGATCGTGTCGTCCCGGCCGTCGACGGCGCAGTGCCTGGTGTCCGTCAGCTGGCCTCCGTCAGGGTCCCGGTGGGGCGGTGGGGCGGTGGGTGCGGGGTCGGGCGGTGCGCTGCGCGAGCACCAGGAGCCGGCGGTTGCGCTTCTGCTCGGGGGGAGTGAGGGGCCGGGTCTTCGCGCCGTGGCGGTGCCAGAGCGGCGAGGCCGGCGGTTCGGGGTAGGCGAGCGCGTGGTCGCGCGGTCGGTGCTGCTCATGGATGTGCCTCCGGAGGGGAGGGGTTCAGGAGCAGGGCGGAGCCCGGCCTCATCAGCGTCGAGACCACCCACAGCCGGCGCCCCGCTCCCAGGATGGACGGCAAGCACTCCGGGCACCGGCCAGTCCAAGCCCGGGAATCATGGCCACAGGCCGGGGTGGCAGGATCTTGCCGACCGTTCCGGACGAGGAGGCAAGGTGGACGACCGTTCGAAACATGACCACTCCGACTGGGAGGCGGTCGTGCTCACGGCTCGGGAGCGCGCCCGCTCGCGGCAGGCACTCATGGTCGAGCGCTTCGGCCTGCCGGGAGACGTGCAATACGACTGGTCGATGGACGACGCGCAGATCACGTGGTCGCGCGACGGCAAGGTTTTCCTCACGGGCCGACTCACGGTGATCGGCAGCGTCAGCGTTGCCCAGCAGACCTGGCTGTGGTCCTGGGCCAACGAGTCACTCCCGGCCGCCGCCCTGGGCGACATGGAGAGGGTTCGGGAGTTCGGCAAGGAGAACGACTACCCCGTCCTCCCCTGGCCAGGCTTCACCTACGACCCCGAACTCGTCGCTGAAGCCCGGATGGTCGCGGCTTCCGTGCTCGACGCCGACGGACTGTGGGCAGAGTCGATGGACGACCTGCAACTCCACTTCATGATCCATGACCTGGCGCTCGCTGCCGAGCCACAGTGACGGTTGCGCCGACTCCCCGGCAGCCGGTGCTGGCCTCCGGACGTCAAACGGCAAGGCGAGCACCTCTTCCTGAAGTTCTCCGTTGAGTTCCCTCAGCTCGGATTCGAACAGAGCGCCCGACATCCTTTAATCCGAAGGCGCCGGGTCAGGACAGCCGAAGGGGCTGCGCTTGTGGTGAGCCGCGCGGCAGTCCTGTTCCGTGGCTGTCCTTGCGGAGCGCCGCAGCACGGCCATTGTCGCTCCTCTTCGCGGTCAGCTCCGGTCCGGCTGTCACCCGGCCGGTATCAGCTGCAATGAGGCAAGGCGTCCGTGACGCCTGGCTACCCTGCTTGTCATGGCGATCGTCGAAGCGAAGAAGCCGCCCCGGGGCCCGGTCACGCCGAAGCCCGCCGGACGCCCGCCGGGGCCCGTCACCCCGGATAAAAATCCTCCGTTTCCCCCGAACCCTCCTGTACCGCCCACACCCGGGAACTGAGATGACCTCTGCGCGTATCGGCTGGACGCAGCTTCCCAGCGCGGTGGTGGCCGAAGTGAGCATGCGCGTCGGTAAATCGTTCACCGCCAGGGACACCGAGCACTCCGCGGCGGCCGGGATCGCATCCCTGCTGGAACTGGAATCGGGAGAGCTCATCTTCGTCAAGGGACAGCGCGAGCGCGCCCCCGTGCCGGCAGATGGTGCCCGCCCTGCAGAGGACGACTCGTGGTGGGGTGCCAACTGGTCGCCCGTGGACGAACTGAATCTCGAAGAGGCGGTGAACCCGCACCTGCCGCCTAGCGCGCCAAGGGTCCTGTGGCGCCTGGACGGCCACGGCTGGCACCTCCTCGCCTTCGAGGGTATTACGGGCCGGGACGCAGACTTCGAGCCCGGCTCGCCGGACCTCGCCCCGGTCGCCGCGGCACTGGCCGAACTGGCGCCCCTGCCCGCGCCCCCCGGGGTACGGCTGCCCGCCGCCTGGGACCGCTGGGGCTACTACTGCGCCGACGGCGACCGGGAACTGCTCGCCGGATCAGCACTGCTGCACACCGACCCGGCCTCGACCAACGTCCTCGTGGAAGACGGCGGCCGGGCCCGCCTGGTCGACTGGTCATGGGCCACGGCAGGTCCGGCCTGGATCGACACGGCACTGTGGGGGATGCGGCTGGTCTCCACCGGCGGGCACACCCCCGAGCAGGCGTGGCAGTGGGCGGCCCGGGTACCGGGCTGGACGACGTCCGACCCGAAGGCAGTGGCCGTGCTCGCGCGGGCCGAGGCACGGCGCTGGCACGACCTCGCCGCCGAGGGGAGGGCCACGGCCGACTCGATCGCCCGGTCCGCCGACGAGTGGACAGACTTCATCGCCGTCCGCAGCTGAACCTGACCCGCCGGTGTTGGTGAGGGGCCGGATTCCAGGCAGGTTCGAGCTGCTCGAGGACGGCGCGGACGGGGCGGCACGCCCGGTGGGGTGCGAGTGCGGCGGCGAGTTCGGTGAGAAGAGTGGTGCAGCGGCCGGATCGGACTGCCTGGTGAGAGTGGAGGGCCTGGGTGGTGGCGTCGGCGCGGAGGTGCCCTTGCCGTGTTCGCGCGGCGGCGTTGGCGAGGCGGTTGGTGATGAACAGAGTGGCCGCCCGGCCGTGGGCGAGGGTGCGCAGGCGGGTGAAGAGCTGGTGTTCGGTGCGGGCGTCGAGTGCGCTGGTCCGGTCGACCGGGTGTGGGCGCTTCTGGAGCGTCCGGTCGCCCGGCGCCTGGTGGAGGCTGCCGCCCGGAGCGAGCTGGGCAGGGTGGTCGGGTTCGTCGGCCGTACGGACGCGTCGCAGGTCCTGGCCGACCGGCTCGCCCGGCGCCTGGCGGAGCAGATGCGGCTGGCTGGGCCAGTCTTGAACTTGGTTGACCTGGAGGACTGTTGTTGCCCCGGGATGAGGGCGGTTCCGACGCCGTGATCACACCAGCTGCAACGGGATCATTTCAGTTGCCGGTGTGGCCTTCTGTCTTTGATTCTGTGTGTTCGGCATGTAGGGAGGGTGCATGGGGCTGGTTCTTTTCCCGGGTGACGGGGATAACAGCAGTCCGGATGTCTCCTGGTCCTACAGCGGTTTTGCCGCGTTCCGCCGACGTTTGGCGGAGGCCGAGGGGTTCGTGCTCGACGAGATGCGGGGCTTCGGCGGCGAGCGCCCGTGGACCCAGGTGTGCACAGCTCTGGAGCCACTCCTCGATCATCCGGATGACGGCGGTGACGACCTCTCGCCTGTCGAGTGCGCGTCGATGCTGGTCCGGCTGGAGGTCATCACCGACCGGTGGGCACGGGAGGACGGCGACCAGCTCCTGCAGCAGCACATCGAAGACGCCCGCAAGCTGGCGGCCGCCCTGCGGGTCTGTGTCGAGAAGGAAGTCCCGCTGGCTTTCCTCTGACGCCCACCGACCACGGAGCCCACCTGAGTTACCGGTATGTCGGGCCGGTTGAGCTGAAGGCTGTGGTCCGGCCGGGCGGGGGGTGGGTGCCGGATCGGCTCGGCGGCTGGATTCGGCGATTGGGCTGCTGGGCGGTCGGCGGTGGAGCTGGCGGAGCCGTTCACTTTCGTGGTCGGCACGGATGGTGTGCTCCGGCCGGCGCCGCGCCGGAGTGGGCACGTGGTCTGTGTCGGTGGGGGGGCATGGTTTTGAGTGCCGGTGGGATTGGTTGCGTGTGCGAGGCAGGCTGGTGGGCTGTGGGCGAGGTCGGTAGCCAGTCCACCGGGTGCTGACCCGGCGCTGGCTCCTGGGCGGAAGTTGCTTATGGCTCTGGAGGGCACAGGGCTCGAGGGGCCTTCCGGCTTCATCCACGAGGTGGTGGTCCGGGAGAGGGTGTTCCGGCGGTGTACCGGCTGCCAGGAGCACAACATCGTGCGTGAGGGCGGTTTCGTCTGTGTTTTCTGAGGCAGTGGTCTGTGGGAGAGGTGGAAGGTGGATCCCGTCGTGTGATCGGCGAGGGGTGCAGGCCGCCTGGTGGCGGCCGCGATGAGGACGGTTGCTTCGCAGGGGACCTCGAGTTTGCCGTGCCGTGTGGTGACAGCACGGTTCCTCTTGAGGTGGTTGATCCCCCAGCCCACTTCCGGCCCTGCGTGACGGCCGGGTGCAGTTTGGTGGTGAATCCGCCGGGCGAGCGTCCCGTCCGAGGCCTGCCGTCCGTTGCCCGTGGTCCGTGGTCCTTTGGTGTTGTTGGCCTGTCGGCTGGTCGGTTGGGTGGGGTGTGTTGGTGGTTTTGTTTGTATTGGTTGGGTTTGTTTGCGGGTTTGGGTGGTGTTTCGTGTGGATGGGGGTGGCTGTGGCTGCGTAGGTGAGACCAGAGAGCGTTTGTCGGTCGCTTCCAAGAACGGTTGATGGCAGGGCGCTCTGAAATGTCGCTGAGATTTGAGAGCACCGGAGTCGGCTCGGTGGTGTGCGGCCCGGCCGGAGGGTGTGTGGAAGTCGGTGGAACCGTCCGTCGGAGTGGGGCATGATCCGCTCATGGAGCGTGTCATCGATCTTGATCAGGCAGCCGCAGTGATCTCTGAGCGGGCTGCGGGGTGGCTGGCGGCCGGTCTCACTGTTGGGCAGGTGACGTGGATGGACGCAACTTCGCCGTGGCCTCGGCAGCTTGAGACTGACAGGGCGCTCGTGCCTGATCCCGTATCCATCGGCGTGCTCATCGACGGCCCGGGGGACGCTGGGCTGTCCGTGGTGCTGTTCCGGGGCGGCTGGGCTGACGTGGACTACTTCGACGGTATCGACGACGGCGGACAGATACCGGCGTTCGACATCACATCGGCAGCGGCCTTCGGCACCCAGCTCGATCAGTGGGTGCCGCGCGCCTTCGGGAACCTCGGCAAGAGGTAGAGCTGAAGGGCTGGCACCAGCCCGGCCCCACCTCGGTGATCAGCCAGCAGCGGCCTGCTGTTCGGCGCGGGCGCGGGTGGTGGCGAGGCAGTAGGAGTCGGTGCCGGTCTCGATGATGTTGCCGCCGAAGGTGAGTCGGTCGACGATGGCCGCGCAGAGACGCGGGTCGGTGAAGGTCTTGGTCCAGCCGGAGAACGACTCGTTCGAGGCGATGGCCACGCTGTTCTTTTCCTCCCGTTCGGTCAGAACCTGGAAGAGGAGTTCGGCACCGCGGCGGTCGAGTTCCATGTAGCCGAGCTCATCAATGCAGAGCAGGTCAACGCGGCCGTAGCGGGCGATGGTCTTGGTCAGCTGCTTCTCGTCGGCGGCCTCGACGAGTTCGTTGACCAGCTTGGTCGCGAGGACGTACTTGACCCGGTAGCCGGCCATCGCCGCCTCGGTGCCGAGGGCGATGAGCAGGTGGGACTTGCCGGTGCCGGAGTCGCCGATGAGGCAGAGCGGCAGGCTCTTCTTGATCCATTCGCATTTGGCGAGGGTGTGGATCATGGCCGTGTCGATGTTGGGGTTGGCGTCGAAGCCGAAATTGCGGAGGGACTTGTCGCGGGGAAAGCCGGCGGCCTTGATGCGGCGTTCGGAGCGGCGGCGGCCCCGGTCGTCGCACTCGGCGAGGAGGAGTTCGGAGAGGAAGCCGAGGTAGGACATCTGCTCGCGTTCGGCAGTCGCGGCGAGTTCGGGGAATTGGGACCGGATGGTGGGCAGCCGCAGCATCCTGCATGCCTGGTCGACCGCCGCGGTGGCGGCTTGCTCGGTCAGTCCTCGCTGGCGGGGGAAGGTCACAGTCGTTCTCCTTCAGGTGTTGGGGCGGTCTGGCCGGACAGGTCACCATCCGCCCCACCCTTAACCCCACCCACCCCTCAGACACCAACCACCTCGTTGACCTCATCTGCACCGCAACCCGGCATCCCGAGAATCCACCGGTAAGCGCCTAAAGAAGAGGAAAACGACCTCTCAGAGGGTGTCCCGGAGGAACGGGTTGAAGTGGCCCCACCCCTCGTTTGGGTGACGTCCAGGGGTGGAGCAAGCGGTGTGCGAGACGCGGGTCGGTGGCCGATAGCGTGTGGTCCACGGAGCCCGCCCGGGCGCGTCCCCTGACAGGCATGCGAACGGGCGGGCGCCTTGTCTTTGCGACGGCTCCTGACGGAGGGCTGCGGCCGATGTCAGGGGATCCAGTTACCGTTGGCCGGTGAATGGATCGAATGCACCGGTCGCCCCTGACGTGCCTGCCCAGCCCGACACGTTGTTGCCTCTCCTGGGCACCAATGAGGAGGTTGTTGCCTTCTTTGCCAGGGTCGCAGACCTCGACGCGACAGAACCGGCTGACTTCAAGCTGGAGGACGGGGTTCGACTCGCCTCCGGGGCCCGGCTGGAGCAGTTCGCGCGGGCAGGCTCAGGGGACGCGTACTGCTTCGTCGGCGAGGGCGGAGAGGAACGTCCGGTGGTGTATGTGAGCCTCGACGGCGAGGCCGGACCGCTCGCCGTCGGACTGCCGGAATTGGTGCGGCTGTGTCTCGTGGCACCGTGGTGGCGGGATGCTCCCGGACTGACGGCCGAGGAACTCCAGACGGTCGCCGGGGAGTACCGGGAGGAGCTGCCCGAGCTCGACCGACGACGCGACCGAGCGGCCCGGGCGCTCGGTCTCGATCCAGCCGCACTTCCGTCCGAGGTGGCAGCCCTGGCCCAGCTCGTGGAACTCTCGCGGGGACCGGTCGCAACGGCCTGCCTCGTCGTCGGATATGAGGGCGATCCGCTCGATCCCCTGTTCGGCGCCGACCCCGGCCGACCCTGAGCGGCCGACCATCTCGGACCGGGCCGGATCGGTGCCGGGTCGGCCAGCCGTCCGCGGCCCGGGCCGCAGCCGACTAGCCAGCGGCGGGTGGTCGATGTTCGTTGAGACGGATCATTCGCTCCGGGGATCGGTCAGGCGCTTGCCGCTTGCCGCTTGCCGCTTGCCGCTTGCCGTCCGTTGCCCGTTGCCTTTGGTCCTTTGGTGTTGTTGGTCTGTTGGCTGGCCTGGTGACTGGGTGGTTTGTTTGGTTGG
Organism: Streptomyces sp. NPDC003691; assembly: GCF_053981115.1. NCBI lineage: Bacteria > Bacillati > Actinomycetota > Actinomycetes > Kitasatosporales > Streptomycetaceae > Streptomyces > Streptomyces sp. NPDC003691. The sequence continues at coordinate 20,127 of NZ_JBSFNQ010000109.1, forward strand.
GTGGGGTGTTGATGTGGTTTGGCAGTGCTTTGAAGGGGGTGGTTGGTGTTGTTTTGTGTCTGTGGTGTGTGTGTTCTGTGGTTGTGGGTGTTGGCCTGTTGGCTGGTCGGCTGGGTGGTGGTGTGGTGAATGGGTGGGTGGTGTGGT